>DASQYN010000397.1:0-2994 GCA_035639215.1 Burkholderiales bacterium | reverse complement strand
GGCGTCATACTGCATTCGACCGCGTTCCTCGCTTCCGGCATCTATCTCCTCGCCGTAGCCGCGGCCGGCTACTACGTCCGCTACTTTGGCGGCAGCTGGGGCAAGACGATCCAGGCCGGCTTCATCTTCGCGGCGCTGCTTACCCTGGGCGCGCTCTTCGCCTCCGGTGCGATGCGCTCCAAGCTGAGGGTGTTCATCAACAAGAATTTCTTTTCCTATCGCTACGACTATCGCCACGAGTGGCTCCGCTTCACCAATCGACTGTCGGCACGCGAGCCCGGCGTGGCGGTGCCGCAGCGCTCGGTGGAAGCGCTGGCCAACCTGGTGGAGAGCCCGGGCGGCGAGCTCTGGGCGCGCGACGCGCACGGCCCGTTCGTGCAGGCCGCGCGGTGGAACCTGCCGGAAAGCCGGCAGCAGGTCGATGCCGATGGCGCGCTGCCGCGGTTCCTGGAAAGAACCGGCTGGGTGATCGATCTGGCCGAACACCGACGCACTCCGGCGCGCTATGCCGGGCTCGTGCTTCCCGCATGGCTGGCCGAATCGCCGAGCGCCTGGCTCGTGGTGCCGGTGCTCGCCCACGAGCAGCTGATCGCGTTCGTCATCCTCGCTTCCCCTAGGGCTCGCATCGATGTCAACTGGGAAGTTCGCGACCTGCTCAAGACGGCCGCCCACCAGGTGGGCAGCGTGCTGGCGCAGATCCAGGCCTCGGAAGCCCTTCTCGAGGCGCGCAAGTTCGAAGCCTTCAACAAGATGACCGCTTTCGTCGTTCACGACCTGAAGAACCTGGTCGCGCAGCTCTCGCTCATGCTGAAGAACGCCGAACGACATCGCGAAAATCCGCTTTTTCAGGAAGACATGCTGTCGACGGTGAAGCATGTCGCCGAGCGCATGAACAAGCTCCTGCTCCAGCTCGGCGGCGGCAGCCGGAGCGACGAGCCGCTGCGGCCGGTCGATCTCGGCAAGCTCGCCGAGCGCGTGGTGCGGGCAAAGGGCGCCGAGCAGGCCGCTATTGCTGTTGAACACGCGGCGGACGTCGTGGCGCTCGCCCATGAGCAGCGCTTCGAGCGCGTGGTCGGCCACCTGGTGCAGAACGCGATCGACGCGACCCGCGAAGGCGGCAACGTGCGGGTCGGCGTGTTCGCCGACGATCGTTACGCCGTGCTAGAAGTGCGCGACACAGGATGCGGCATGTCGGAGGCCTTCGTGCGCGAGCGGCTTTTCCGGCCCTTCCAGACCACCAAGCCGGCCGGCATGGGGATCGGGGCGTTCGAAACCGCCCAGTACGTCAAGGAGATCGGCGGCCGGATCGAGGCGGACAGCCGGCAGGGCAGCGGCACGCAAATCAAAGTTATCCTCCCGCTTCACCATGAGCACGCCGCGCTCGGTGAGCGCGCGAGAGCCGCGGCATGACTCAGGCCGACATGACCGAGATCACCACCACCCCTTTGCTGATCGTCGAAGACGACCCGGCGCTGCAAAAGCAGATGATGTGGGCGTTCGACCAATACGAGCCCGTGGCGGCGGCGGACCGCGAGGGCGCCCTCGCGATGGTGAGACGACGCAGCCCATCGGTGGTGACGATGGACCTCGGCCTGCCGCCGCAGCCGAACGACCCTTCCGAGGGCTTGCAGCTGCTGCAGGAGATCCTCTCGCTCGCGCCGGACACCAAGGTGATCGTGCTGACGGGCCAGAACGACCATGCCAACGCGCTCAAGGCGATCTCGCTTGGCGCCTATGATTTCTATTCCAAGCCGTTCCAGCCGGAGCTGCTTACGCTGATCATCGACCGCGCCTTCCGCCTGCATGCCCTGCAAAGCGAGAACCGGCGGCTGCAGTCGGCGCAGCGCGCCGGTCCGCTCGCCGAGATCCTCACGCGCGATCCGCAGATGCTCAAGGTCTGCACGACCATCGAGAAGGTCGCGGCGACCAACGCGACGGTCATGCTGCTCGGCGAGTCGGGCACCGGCAAGGAGCTCCTCGCCCGCGGCGTGCACGCCCTGTCGTCGCGCAAGGACGGCAAGTTCGTGGCCATCAATTGCGCCGCGATCCCCGAGAACCTGCTGGAGAGCGAGCTTTTCGGCTACGAGAAAGGCGCTTTCACGGGAGCGGCGAAGCAGACGCCGGGCAAGATCGAGCTCGCGAACCGCGGCACGCTGTTCCTCGATGAGATCGGCGACCTGCCGGCGGCGCTGCAGGCGAAGATCCTGCGCTTCCTCCAGGACCGCACTATCGAGCGCGTCGGCGGACGACAGGAAATTCCGGTGGACGTGCGCGTGGTCTGCGCGACACACCAGGACCTCTCGGCGATGATCCGCGAGGGGCGGTTTCGCGAGGATCTGTACTTCCGCCTGGCGGAGATCGTGGTCCGCATCCCGCCGCTGCGTGAGCGAAACGGCGACGCGGTGCTGCTTGCGCACGCCTTCGTTCGCAGCTACGCCGACGAGTACCGGCGCGGCACCATGACGCTTCTGCCGGAGGCGATCGCGGCGATCGAGGCGGCCAGCTGGCCGGGCAACGTGCGCGAGCTCCAGAACTGCACCAAGCGCGCGGTGATCATGGCCGAGGGCGCGACGCTCGGCGCCGCCGATCTCGGCCTCGCGCCGCCGGCCAAGGAAGAGCGTATGCGGACGCTGCGAGAAATCCGGGAGGACGCCGAGAAGAACGCCGTGATCCGCATCCTGTCGCGGGTCAACGGCAACATGAGCCGCGCCGCCGATCTGCTCGGCGTCAGCCGGCCGACGCTCTACGATCTGCTCAACCGGTTTGGCCTGAAGGAACTGCAACGATGAAATACCGCAAAACGGCCATCGCAATCGCCCTGGCACTCGCCGCCGCCGCATGCAGCCATGACGACCCGGCTTCCCTCGTCGCGTCAGCGAAGCAGTACATCGCCAAGCGCGATTTCGCTGCCTCGATCATCCAATTGAAGAATGCGCTGCAGAAAGATCCCAACAACGCCGAGGCGCGTTACCTGCTCGGGGTGGCTTCCCTGGA
>DASQYN010000396.1:0-3928 GCA_035639215.1 Burkholderiales bacterium | reverse complement strand
GATAGCGTTCGTAGTCGAGCGCTATCACGCGCTCGCGCCCAGGACCTCGAGCCCGTAAGGCCAACGGGGTCCGCACGAGCGATCGCAAAGGATTCGAAAGGCAGGAAGCGAAGCTGAAACTTGTGGCCGCTCGAGTCGCGTGCTCGAGCGGATTGACCAACCAACCCCGCAGGCGCCGGATCCAAACTGAATCAACCTGAGGCGCCACGGATTTTCGTGCAATAGGAAACCCTTCATTCATGGCAACCGCCACCACCAACCAACCCGCACCGCAGGAAAACTTTGCCGCCCTGTTCGAGGAGTCCCTCGCTCGGCAGGAGATGCGTCAAGGCGAGCTGATCACCGCCGAAGTCACGCGCGTCGATTACAACATCGTTGTTGTCAACGCAGGGCTCAAGTCGGAAAGCTTTATCCCCATCGAGGAATTCAAGAACGACAAGGGCGAAGTCGAAGTGAAGCCCGGCGACTTCGTGACTGTCGCCATCGAGAGTCTGGAGGACGGCTACGGCGAGACGCGCCTCTCGCGCGACAAGGCGAAGCGCCTCAAGGCCTGGCAGGACCTGGAACAGGCAATGGAGCAGGGCACCGTGGTGCAGGGCCTCGTCACCGGCAAGGTGAAGGGCGGTCTCACGGTCATGGTGAACGGCATCCGCGCCTTCCTCCCGGGGTCGCTGGTCGACATCCGGCCGGTCAAGGATACGACGCCGTTCGAAGGCAAGACCATGGAGTTCAAGGTCATCAAACTCGACCGCAAGCGCAACAACGTGGTGGTATCGCGCCGCGCGGTGCTCGAAGCGAGCCAGGGCGAAGAGCGGCAGAAGCTGCTGCAGACCCTGTCCGAGGGCACGGTCGTGAAGGGCATCGTCAAGAACATCACCGACTACGGCGCGTTCGTCGACCTCGGCGGTAATCACCTCGCCGATGCGCATCTCCTTGCGGTTGAGGCTTTCCTCGAAAAGCGCCGCAAAGGACTCGCCGGCGGCCTGCTGTGGGGACTTCGTGGTTGCGGGGGAAATACTGGCCATGTAGTAAGAAAAACCTTTTCAAGCCGCGGGTTAGCACCCGCGGGTCAAGTTGAAAAACGGGCGCGGCTTCTAGCCTCGCCCACCCAAAGTCCTGTCCCGATACAGCTTCAGGATCAAGTCTGCCACCTGCTCGATGGAAAGTGCAGAAGAATCTAGCACTTGCGAATCGGGCGCCGGAGCCAGAGGAGCGACGGCGCGTTTCGTGTCGCGCTCGTCCCGCTCCTGAAGATCACGGGAAAGGGCGCGCAGATTAGCATCGATTCCTTTTTCTTTCAACTGCTTATATCGGCGCTCGGCCCGCACTTCCGGGCTGGCTGTCAAGAAGATCTTGAGGACGGCGTCGGGGAAGACCACCGTGCCCATGTCCCGGCCGTCGGCGACGAGCCCTGGCGGCCGGCGAAAGCTGCGCTGGCGCTCAAGAAGCGCCCGACGCACCGCCGCAAGCCGGGCCACCTCCGAGGCGCGCACGCCGCACGGCTCGCTCCTTACCTTGTCGGTTACGTCCTCGTCCTCGAGCAGGATCTCGCCATCGCGGAAGACCACGTCCATCGCGGCGGCGATCCCGGCGAGGGGGGCCTCCTCGAGCGAGCCCTCGCGGAGCGAGATGAGGCCTAGGACCCGGTACAGGGCGCCGCTTTCGAGGTAATGGAATCCGAGCCTGCGGGCAACGACGCTCGCGAGGGTGCCCTTGCCCGAAGCCGAGGGACCGTCGATGGTGATGACCGGAACCTCGCTCATGCGGTTATCGTCGCAAGCAGGTCGAAGTATTCGGGAAACGTCTTCGCGACGCAGTCCGGATCGTTGATCGTCACCGGTACGCCGCCGAGCGCCGCCAGCGAGAAGCTCATCGCCATTCGATGGTCGCCGTAGGTACCGATCCGGACGTTCGGGCGTAGGCGCGTGGGAGGGACGATTGCGAGGTAGTCGCGACCCTCCTCCACGCCCGCTCCGAGCTTGCGCAGCTCGCTCGCCATGGCGGCGAGCCGATCGGTCTCCTTCACCCGCCAGCTCGCGATATTGCGCAGTGTGCTCGGCCCATCGGCGAAGAGCGCCGTCACCGCCGCCGTCATCGCCGCGTCGGGGATATGGTTCAAGTCCATGTCGATGGGGCGCAGGCGCCCGCCCGCCGAGCATTCGATCCAATCCTCGCCAAACGCCACCTTCGCCCCCATGCGCTCCAGCACCTCGGTGAAGCGCACGTCGCCCTGGATGCTCGCGCGACCGACGCCTTCGACGCGCACCGGGCCGCCGCCGATCGCGCCGGCGGCCAGGAAATAGGAGGCGGACGAAGCATCCCCTTCGACGAAGATCCGGCCCGGCGAAGCATAGGTCGCCGCGGGAACGGAAAATCTGGCCCAGCCGCTGCGCTTCACATCGACGCCGAAGCGGCGCATGACGTTGAGCGTGATCTCCACGTAGGGCTTGGAGATCAGCTCGCCCTGCACTTCGATCGTCGCGTCGCGCCCGGCGAGCGGCAGCGCCATGAGAAGCGCCGTGAGAAACTGCGACGAGACGTCGCCGCGGACCTGCACCGGCTTCTCGAGCGAAATGTCGCCCTTGGAGATCCTCAGAGGAGGAAACCCCGGCTTTCCGGCGTACTCGATGCGCGCGCCGATACCGCGCAACGCGTCGACAAGGTCGCCCACCGGACGCTCGTGCATGCGCGCCACGCCCGACAGGCGGTATTCGCCGCCGCACAACGCAAGCGCCGCGGTGAGCGGGCGGAAAGCGGTGCCCGCGTTGCCGAGAAAAAGCTCGGCCTGCTTCACCGGAAACGGCCCTGCCACGCCTTTCAGGGACGAATCGGAAAACCGCACGCCGAGGGTCGAGAGCGCGGCCCGCATCACCCGCGTGTCGTCGGCATCCAGCAGGCCGCGCACCTCGGTCTCGCCGGAAGCGAGCGCGGCGAGCAGCAGCACGCGGTTGGAGATGCTTTTCGATCCCGGCAGGCGCACCGTGCCGCGCGCGCCGCGCGCCGCCTTCAGCTCGAGCGCTTGAGCCACTGGTCGCGCGCCTCGCGCGCCTCGGCGAACAGCCGCTCGAGCGCTGCCGCATCGCCTTTTTGCAGGAGCGATCGCAGCTGGCCGAGTTTGCTCTCGTAGCGGTCCAATTCTCCGACCAGCCGGTCGCGGTTCGCGACACAGATGTCGCGCCACATCTCCGGATGGCTGGAGGCGATGCGCGTGAAGTCGCGGAAGCCGCCCGCCGCGAAGAAAAACAGCTGCTCGGCGTTCGGCCGTCCGGCGATCTCGTGCACCAGCGCGTACGCGAGCAGGTGCGGCAGATGGCTCACCGCGGCGAGCACACGGTCGTGCTCCTCGGCGTCCATGCGGCTGACGCTCGCGCCGCAGGCCGACCAGAGCGACGCGACTTTCGACACTGCCTCGCGGCTATTCTCGGCGACCGGCGTGAGGATGACGCGACGCTCGTGGAAGAGCTCCGCGCTGGCCGCAGCCGCGCCGCTCTTCTCCGCGCCAGCGATCGGATGCGCGGGGACGAACTGCCCGATCTTCGCCCCGAGCCCGCGCCGCGCGGCGGCGATTACGTCGCGCTTGGTGCTGCCGGCATCGGTAAGCAGGGCGTTCGGCGAAAGCTGCGCGCCGATTTGTTGGAAAAGCGCTTCGAACTGGGCGACCGGCGCGGCGAGCAGGACCACATCGGCGTCGCGTGCCGCCGTCGCGGCGTCGGCCGCGATCGCATCGATCGCGCCGCGCTCGAGCGCGAGCCGCAGGTTCGCCTCGCTGCGCCCGGCGCCCACCACGTGCGTGGCGAGCCGCGCGCGCTTCAGCGCCAGGGCGAACGAGCCGCCGATGAGGCCGACGCCGATTACCGCGAGCTTCATCGCCCCCTCGACGCGGCGGCGAGCTTCACTATTCCCTGAGGCTCGCCGCGAGCGCCGCCAG
>DASQYN010000395.1:0-18327 GCA_035639215.1 Burkholderiales bacterium | reverse complement strand
TGTACGGGAAGGCCGGGATGTTCACGTACGACCCCGGCTACCTGTCGACCGCGAGCTGCAGCTCGACCATCACCTATATCGACGGCGACAAGGGCATCCTGCTCTACCGCGGCTATCCGATCGAGCAGCTCGCGCAGCACTGCGATTTCCTGGAGGTGTGCTACCTGCTGCTTTACGGCGAGCTGCCGAACCGCAAGCAGAAGGACGAGTTCGTGAGCATGGTCATGCACCACACGATGATCCACGAGCAGCTCGCGCGCCTGTACCAGGGGTTCCGCCGCGACGCGCATCCCATGGCGGTGATGGTCGGCGTGGTGGGTGCGCTCTCGGCCTTCTACCACGACGCGCTCGACATCAACGACCCCCAGCACCGCACCATCTCGGCGTTCCGGCTGATCGCCAAGATGCCGACGATCGTCGCCATGTCCTACAAGTACTCGGTCGGCCAGCCGTTCATGTACCCGAGGAACGACCTCTCGTACACCGCGAACTTCATGCGCATGATGTTCGGCGTGCCGGCCGAGGAGTACAAGGTGAACGACGTGCTGGTGCGCGCGCTCGACCGCATCTTCATCCTGCACGCCGACCACGAGCAGAACGCCTCGACCTCGACGGTGCGCCTGTCGGGCTCTTCGGGCGCCAACCCGTATGCCTGCATCGCCGCCGGGATCGCCTGCCTGTGGGGGCCGGCGCACGGCGGGGCGAACGAGGCCTGCCTGGAGATGCTCGAGGAGATCGGCGACGTCTCGCGCGTCGGCGAGTTCATCCAGAAGGTGAAGGACAAGAACTCGGGCGTGCGCCTGATGGGCTTCGGCCACCGCGTCTACAAGAACTACGACCCCCGCGCGAAGCTGATGCGCGAGACCTGCCACGAGGTGCTCGAGGAGCTCGGCCTGCACGACGACCGGATCTTCAAGCTGGCGCTGGCGCTGGAGAAGATCGCGCTCGAGGACGACTACTTCGTCTCGCGCAAGCTCTATCCCAACGTCGACTTCTATTCCGGCATCGTGCAGCGCGCCCTCGGCATCCCGGTGTCGATGTTCACCTGCATCTTCTCGCTCGCGCGCACCGTTGGCTGGGTCGCGCAGTGGCAGGAGATGATCACCGATCCGGAGTACAAGATCGGCCGGCCGCGGCAGCTCTACAAGGGCCAGACGCGCCGCGACGTGAAACCGATAGACAAGAGGTAGCCGCTCATGGCCAGCGTCATGCGCCAGTTCCTCGATACCTCGTACCTCTTCGGCGGCAATGCGCCGTTCATCGAGGATCTGTACGAGAAGTATCTCGCCAACCCGCAGTCGGTGCCCGAGCAGTGGCGCGACTACTTCGACCGCATGCAGGTGCTGCCCGGCAGCGGCGTCAAGGACGTCGCCCGCGCCCCGGTGGAGCAGTCGTTCGTCGAGCGCGCGAAGCGAGGCGAGCTTTCCAGCCAAAGGACGCTGCCTCGAGAGCCGGTGGCGCCCGAGCGCCTGCAGGTCGCGGCGCTGCTTCTCGTGACGGCCTATCGCATCTCCGGGTCGCGCTGGGCGACGGTCGATCCGCTCAAGCGCATGCCGCGGCCTTCGCAGCCCGAGCTCGAGCCGGCCTTCTACGATCTTACCGAGGCGGACCTCGACCAGACGGTCAACTCCGGCTCGTACGTCGGGCTCGACCGGGTCACCCTGCGCACGCTCCTCCAGGCGCTGCGCGACACGTATTGCCGCAACATCGGCTACGAGTACATGTTCATCTCGGACCGCACGCAGCGGCAATGGATCCAGGAACGCATCGAGCCGGTGCGCGGCATGGCGCCCGTCTCGGGCGAGGACCAGCGGCGCCTGCTGCAGAAGCTGACGGAGGCCGAGCACCTCGAGCGCTACCTGCATACCCGGTACGTCGGCCAGAAGCGCTTCTCGCTCGAAGGCGGCGAAAGCCTGATTCCGTCGATCGACGAGCTGATCCAGCGCGCCGGCCGGGAGGGCATCCAGGAGATCGTCATCGGCATGGCGCACCGCGGCCGGCTGAACGTGCTGATCAACGTGCTCGGCAAGATGCCCAAGGACCTGTTCCTGGAGTTCGAGGGCAAGGGCGCGCACGAGCTGCCGTCGGGGGACGTCAAGTATCACAACGGCTTCTCGTCGGACATCTCCACGGCGGGCGGCCCGGTGCACATCTCGCTCGCCTTCAATCCCTCGCACCTCGAGATCGTCAACCCGGTGGTCGAGGGCTCGGTGCGGGCGCGCCAGCGCCGGCGCGACGACAAGAGCGGCGACCAGGTGCTGCCGATCCTGGTGCACGGCGATGCCGCGTTCGCCGGCCAGGGCGTGGTGATGGAGACGCTCAACCTCTCCGGCACGCGCGGCTACGGCACCGGCGGCACGGTCCACCTCATCGTCAACAACCAGATCGGCTTCACCACCTCCGACCCGCGCGACGTGCGCTCGACGATCTACTGCACCGACGTGGCGAAGATGGTCGAGGCGCCGATCTTCCACGTGAACGGCGACGACCCGGAGGCGGTGCTGTTCGTCACGCAGCTCGCGCTCGACTTCCGGATGAAGTTCCACAAGGACGTGGTGCTCGACATCGTCTGCTTCCGCAAGCTGGGGCACAACGAGCAGGACGAGCCCTTCATCACCCAGCCGCTGATGTACAAGAAGATCACCCGGCACCCGGGCACGCGCAAGCTTTACGCCGACCGGCTGGTCACGCAGGGGGTGGTCGGCAGCGACGAGCCCGAGGCGATGATCCGGCACTATCGCGACACGCTCGACGCCGGCCAGCAGACGGTGAGCCCGGTGCTCTCGAACTTCAAAAGCAAGTTCGCGGTCGACTGGGCGCCGTTCCTGAACTCGAAGTGGACCGACGCCGCCGACACGCACGTGCCGCTGCCCGAGCTGCAGCGCATGGCCGAGCGCGTCACTTTCGTCCCGCAGGGATTCCAGCTCCATCCCACCGTGGCGCGCGTCATCGAGGCGCGCAAGCAGATGGCGGCGGGCAAGGCGCCGGTCGACTGGGGCATGGCCGAGACGCTCGCCTATGCGTCGCTGCTTTCCAACGGCTACGACGTGCGCATTTCCGGCCAGGACTCGGGCCGCGGCACCTTCGCGCACCGGCATGCCGTGCTGCACGACCAGGAGCGCGAGCGCTGGGACGAGGGCACCTACATCCCGCTGCAGAACATAGCGAAAGACCAGGGCGACTTCGTCGTCATCGACTCGGTGCTCTCCGAGGAAGCGGTGCTTGGCTTCGAGTACGGCTTCGCCACCGCCGAGCCGAACGCGCTGGTCATCTGGGAAGCGCAATTCGGCGATTTCGCGAACGGCGCGCAGGTGGTGATCGACCAGTTCATCGCCGCGGGCGAGACGAAGTGGGGCCGGGTGTGCGGCCTCGCCATGTTCCTGCCGCACGGCTACGAGGGCCAGGGGCCGGAGCACAGCTCGGCCCGCCTCGAGCGCTACCTGCAGCTGTGCGCCGAGCACAACATGCAGGTGTGCGTGCCGTCGACCGCGGGACAGATCTTCCACCTGCTGCGCCGGCAGATGCTGCGGCCGTTCCGCAAGCCGCTCGTCGTCTTCACACCCAAGTCGCTGCTGCGCAAGAAGGAGGCGTCCTCGCCGATCCAGGAGCTCGCCAACGGCTCGTTCCAGACGGTCATCCCGGACACGACGAGCAGCGATGAAAGGAGCGTCAAGCGGCTGATCGCCTGCTGTGGCAAGGTGTACTACGACCTGGTGTTCAAGAGAACGGAGCTGCAAAGAAGCGATACCGCGATCATTCGCCTCGAGCAGCTCTATCCCTTCCCGCACAAGGACTTCGCCGCCCAGCTGAAGCGCTACCCTGGGGCGGCGGAAGTGGTCTGGTGCCAGGAAGAGCCGCAGAACCAGGGCGCGTGGTATCAGATCGGCCACTACCTGCGCGAGAACATGCGCGAGGACCAGAAGCTGTACTATGCCGGCCGCCCGGCGTCCGCGGCGCCGGCCACGGGCTACGCCGCGCGCCATAACGAGCGGCAGAAGGAGCTGGTGGAGCAGGCTTTCGGGAAGCTGAAGTGAATTGATTGTCACGGAACAGGGATCCGGGCGCGTGAATTGCAGCCCTGACCCCGAATTCCGGCCCCGGCGAGTTACTCGCTGGTTTTTCGATAACCCGGTGGAAGCCCAGCCGAAACCGGGGAAAAACTGAACGGGAGCAGCAGCAGATGATCGTCGAAGTGAAGGTGCCGCAGCTTTCCGAGTCGGTCTCGGAAGCGACGCTGCTCGACTGGCACAAGAAGGAAGGCGAGAAGGTCTCGCGCGACGAGAACCTGATCGACAACGAAACCGACAAGGTCGTGCTCGAGCTGCCGGCGCCCGCCGATGGGGTGCTGGTGAAAATATTGAGAAAAGCCCGAGACGCGGTCGGCTCGGGCGACGTGATCGCGCAGATCGACACCGAGGCCAAGGCGAGCGCCGCTGCCGCCCCGGCAGTTGCCGAGAAAAAAGAGCCGGAGAAAGCGAAGCCCCAGCCGCCGGTCATGCCGGCGGCGCAGAAGCTGGCCGCCGAGCAGGGCGTCGATACCGCGAAGCTTCAGGGCACCGGCCGCGACGGCCGGGTGACCAAGGGCGACGTGCTCGCCGCCGTGCAGAAGCTGCCATCCGGGGAAGCGAAGCCGGCGCTGCAGCAGGCGCCCACGCCGGTCAGCGTCGAGCAGATCCTGTCGGGCAGGCCCGAGCAGCGCGTGCCGATGTCGCGCCTGCGCCAGCGGGTGGCCGAGCGCCTGGTCGAGTCGCAGTCGACAGCCGCCATCCTCACCACCTTCAACGAGGTGAACATGGCGCCGGTGATGGAGCTGCGCAAGCGGTACCAGGAGCGCTTCGAGAAGGAGCACGGGGTGCGCCTCGGCTTCATGTCGTTCTTCGTGAAGAGCGCGGTGCACGCCCTGAAGCGCTTCCCGGTGGTCAACGCCTCGATCGACGGCACGGACATCGTCTATCACGGCTACTTCGACATCGGCGTGGCGGTCGGTACCCCGCGCGGCCTGGTCGTGCCGATCCTGCGCGACGCGGACCACATGGGCTTCGCCGAGATCGAGAAAAAGATCGGCGACTTCGGCAAGCGCGCCCAGGACGGGAAGCTGGCCCTCGAGGAGCTGACCGGCGGTACGTTCTCCATCTCGAACGGCGGCGTCTTCGGCTCGATGCTGTCGACGCCGATCATCAATCCGCCGCAGTCGGCGATCCTCGGCGTGCACCTCACCAAGGAGCGGCCGGTGGTCGAGAACGGCCAGATCGTCATTCGGCCGATGAACTATCTCGCGCTGTCCTACGACCATCGCATCATCGACGGCCGCGAGGCGGTGCTCTTCCTCGTCGCGATCAAGGAAGCGCTGGAAGACCCCGCCCGCCTGATCCTGGAAATCTAGGCGTGAGCCTCGCCGACGAGCTCGCCAAGCTGCACGAGCTGCATGCGCGCGGCGCGCTCACGGCCCAGGAGTTCGAGTCGGCAAAGGCGCGCCTGCTGAACGGCGCGCGGGGCCCGGGCGCCGGGCTCGCGATCAACCGGCTGCGCCGCTCCCGAGAGGACCGCTGGATCGCCGGCGTCTGCGGCGGCCTCGCCCGCTTGAGCGGCGTGGAAAGCTGGATCTGGCGCATGCTGTTCGTTCTCGGGCTGGTGTTCGGCGGCGTCACCCTCTTCGTCTACCTCGTCTTGTGGATCTTCGTGCCTCGTGAAGACCTTTGACGTCGTCGTGATCGGCGCCGGGCCGGCGGGCTACATCGCTGCCATCCGCGCCGCGCAGCTCGGCCTCTCGGTCGCCTGCGTCGACCAGTGGCAGACGCCGAAAGGCGCCTATGCGCTCGGCGGTACCTGCCTCAACGTCGGCTGCATCCCGTCGAAGGCGCTGCTCGAGTCCTCGGAGAACTACGAGCGGGTGACGCACCAGTTCAAGGCGCACGGCATCACCGCTTCCGGCGTCAAATTCGACCTGAAGACGATGCTTGCCCGGAAAGAGGCGATCGTCGCCAAGATGACGAGCGGCATCGCCGGCCTGTTCCGGAAGAACAAGGTGACCTGGCTGCAGGGGCACGGCAGGCTGCTCTCCGGCGGGACGACCTGGAAGCTGCAGGCCGGCGAAGAGCAGGTCGAAGCGAAGAACGTGATCATCGCCACCGGCTCGAAGGCGCGGCACCTGCCTGGCGTCCCGGTGGACAACAAGGTGATCTGCGACAACGAAGGCGCGCTCGCGTTCGACTCGGTGCCGGAGCGGCTCGGCGTGATCGGCGCGGGGGTCATCGGGCTCGAGCTCGGCAGCGTCTGGCGGCGCCTCGGCGCCAAGGTGAAGATGCTGGAAGCGCTGCCCACTTTCCTCGCCGCCGCCGACGAGGGAATCGCCGCCGAAGCGTGGAAGATCTTCACCCAGAGCCAGGGGCTGGACATCGAGCTCGGCGTGTCGATAACGCAGGTATCGCAATCGAAGAAGGGCTTGGCCGTTCAATATGCGGCGGCAGACAGATCGAGCAAGACCTTCGACTGCGACCGGCTGATCGTCTCGGTCGGCAGGGTGCCGAATACCGAGGATCTCGGCGCCGAGAACGTCGGCCTGAAGCTCGATGCGCGCGGCTTCGTCGAGGTCGACAAGAACTGCCGCACCAGCCTGCCGCGCGTCTTTGCCATCGGCGACGTGGTGCGCGGTCCGATGCTCGCGCACAAGGGCGAGGACGAAGGAGTGATGGTCGCGGAGATCATCGCCGG
The DNA here is from genome assembly GCA_035639215.1 of Burkholderiales bacterium. GTDB lineage: Bacteria > Pseudomonadota > Gammaproteobacteria > Burkholderiales > SG8-39 > SCGC-AG-212-J23. Next base: position 11,616 of record DASQYN010000395.1, on the reverse strand, counting down.
CCAGCATGGCCACGTGAACTACGATGCCATCCCCTGGGTGATCTATACCGCGCCGGAGATCGCCTGGGTGGGCAAGACCGACCAACAGCTGAAGGGCGAGGGGGTCGCCTATCGCGCCGGCCGCTTTCCCTTCGCCTACAACGGCCGCGCGCTGAGCCGGGAAGAGGGCGAGGGGTTCATCAAGATCCTCGCCGACGCTCGCACCGACCGGGTCCTCGGCGTGCACGCGATCGGCAGCCTCGCCAGCGAGCTCATCGCCGAGGCCGTGGTAGCGATGGAATTCGGCGCCTCGGCCGAGGACATCGCCCGCATCTGTCACGCCCACCCGTCGATGTCGGAGGTCATGCGCGAGGCGGCGCTCGCGGTGGACAAGAGATCGCTGAACGGGTGAGCCAGGGTGTCGTCGCGCTCTACCGCCTCAACCTCGAGAGGCGGGGCTTCGTCTCCGACCCGGCGCAATGGCGCGCGGTGGAGCGCCTGCAACGCCTGTACGAGGAGTGGAGCGATTACAAGGCGCGGCGCTCGAACGCGCTGAAGCGCCTGCTCGTCAAGCCGCCGCTGCCCAAGGGCGTGTACCTGTGGGGCCCGGTGGGGCGCGGCAAGAGCTTCCTGATGGACGCGTTCTTCCTCTGCGTACCGCTGGTGCGCAAGCGGCGGGTGCACTTCCATCATTTCATGCGCGAGATTCACCGCGAGCTGGACGAGCTGAAGGGTACCGAGGACCCGCTCGCCGCCGTCGCGGCGCGCACCGCGCGCCGCTATCGGTTGATCTGCTTCGACGAGTTCCATGTCTCCGACATCGCCGACGCGATGATCCTCGGCCGCTTCCTCGAGCAGGCGATGGATCGCGGCGTCGAGTTCGTGATGACCTCCAACTACGGGCCCGACCAGCTCTACCCGAACGGTTTGCAGCGCGAGCGGTTCCTTCCCGCCATCGAGCTGATCAAGCGCCGGCTCGACGTCGTCGCCGTCGACAACGGCACGGACTACCGGCGGCTCAAGATGGAGAAGCTCAAGGTCTACCACGTGGATGGCAGCGCGCCGCTGGAAAGGATCTTCGCCGAGCTGAAGGACGTGGAGGAGGAGCGCCACCCGCTCGACGTCGAGGGCCGGGTGATTCCCTATCGCAGGCGGGCGGGCGGGCTGGTGTGGTTCGATTTCACCGCGCTTTGCGGCGGGCCTCGCTCGTATGCCGACTACGTGGACCTTGCGAGGCGCTTCCACACGGTGATGCTCTCGGGCGTGCCGCGCCTGTCGCCCAAGGAATCGGACGCGGCGCGCCGCTTCACCTGGCTGGTCGACGTGTTCTACGACGACAAGGTTAATCTGATCGTCTCGGCGGAAGCCGAGCCGGAGGCGCTCTTCCCCTCGGGCGAGCAGGCGGCCGAATTCCAGCGCACGGTGAGCCGCCTGTACGAGATGCAGTCCGTGGAATATCTGCGCACCGAGCGGCGGCGGTAAGTGCAAGAATAGGTCGCCTATGCGATCGCTCCTCGCCGCGCTCCTGGCTGTCTTCGCCACGTTCGCACAGGCGCAAAGTTACCCCGCCAGGCCGGTCCACCTGATCATCCCGTTTCCCCCGGGCGGCAGCAACGACGTCGTCGGGCGCGCGGTCGCGCAGCAGCTCGGCGAGCGGCTCGGCCAGCCGGTCGTGGTGGACAACCGCGGCGGCGCCGGCGGCACGATCGGCATCAACGCGGCGGCCAGATCGCCTGGCGATGGATATACGCTGCTGCTCGTCTCGGTCGGCTTCCCCGTCAACATCGCGCTGCGCCAGCTGCCGGAGGAGTCGCTGCAGTGGTTCGATCCCGTGGCGGCGATCGGCACCGGACCCAGCCTGCTCGTCGTGCCGGCGGCGCTGCCGGTGAAGTCGACGCAGGAGCTGGTCGCGCTGGCAAAAGCGAAGCCGGGCACGCTGAATGCCGCGGCCGCCGGCGTCGGCAGCTTCCAGCACCTTGCCACCGAGCTGTTTCGCCTCGAGGCCGGGATCGACATCGTCATCGTCCAGTACAAGGGCGGTGGGCCGGCGCTGACCGACACGATCGCCGGGCAGGTGCAGATGAACGTCGGCAGCGCGGTGCAAAACGTGCCGCACGTGCGCTCCGGCAAGCTGCGCGCTCTCGGGGTCGGCGGCGCGAATCGCCTGGCCGCGCTGCCGGACGTGCCGACGTTCGCCGAGGCCGGCCTGCCGGGCGCGACGGCGGCGAACTGGTGGGGCATCGTCGCCCCGGCCGGCACGCCGGCGGACGCGGCGAAGCGCGTCGGCGAGGCCGTGGCGGCGGCGGTCGACTCCGCCGAGATGCGCATCCGCTTCGAGCGCGAGGGCGCGGAGCCGCTGCGCCTGACGCCGCAGCAGTTCGCCGCCCACATGGCGGCGGAGACGACGAAATGGAGTCGCGTCGTGCGCGAGGCGGGAATCAAGGCGCAATAACGGAAGGAAGCAATGGAACGGTTCAAGGCCTACAGGCTCAGCGAAACGCCGGACAAGAAGATCCGCGCGGAATTCGTCGATTGCACGCTCGACGACCTCGATCCCGGCGAAGTGCTGGTGCGCGTCGCGTACTCCGACGTGAACTACAAGGACGCGCTGGCGGCCACCGGCAAGGGAAAGATCCTGCGGCGGGCTTCCTGCATCGGCGGCATCGATCTCTCCGGCACCGTGGTGAGCTCGAGCGACCCGCGCTTCGCGAAGGGCGATGCCGTGCTCGCCGTGGGGTTCGATCTCGGCGTGTCGCACCACGGCGGTTATTCGCAGTACGCGCGCGTCCCCGCCGCCTGGGCGATGAAGCTGCCGCCGGGCATGAGCCTCTGGGAAGCGATGGCATTCGGCACCGCCGGCTTCACCGCCGGCATCGCCGTCGAGCGCATGGAACAGAACGGCCTCAGGCCGGCGAACGGCCCGGTCGTGGTCGACGGCGCGACCGGCGGCGTCGGCTCGATCGCGCTCGCGGCGCTCGCCAGGCTCGGCTACCACGTCGTGGCGCTCACCGGGAAGGAAGGCGAAGCCGCCTGGCTGAAGAAGCTCGGCGCGGCGGAGGTCCTCCTGAGGCGCGAGCTCAACCTGGAAAAGATCCGCCCGCTCGACAAGGCGACCTGGGCTGGCGCGGTCGACAACCTGGGCGGCGACGTGCTCGCCTGGATGTGCGCCACCATGAAGGTGAACGGCGTCATCGCCTCGATCGGGCTCGCCGCGAGCCCCGGCCTGAACACTACGGTGATGCCCTTCATCCTGCGCGGCGCCAGCCTGCTCGGCATCAACTCCACCGAGGCGCCTTCGCCCCAACTGCGCGCCACGGTGTGGCGGCGGCTGGCCGCCGACATGAAGCCGCCGCTGCTCAAGGAGATGGCGCGCACCGTCGCCTTCCGCGATCTGCCTGGCGTGTTCGACGACTTCATCAACGCCAGAGTCAGCCGGCGCATCGTGGTCGACCTCTCGGAGTAACCCGTGTCCACGGCCGGGGTGCCGCAGAAGCGCGTCCTGGTCGTCGACGACTCGAAGTTTGTCCGCACCACCTTCCGGGGCATCCTCGGCGGTGCCTTCCAGGTGCTGGAAGAGGCGGACGGCGAGGCCGCCTGGAAGGTGCTGAACGGCGATCCGGCCATCGTCATGGTGTTCACCGACCTCGACATGCCGAAGCTGAGCGGCTACGAGCTGCTGGCGCGGATCCGCGGCGCGAAGCAAGCCCACCTTCGGGAAATGCCGGTCGTGGTGATCTCGGGCGCCGAGGATCCGTCGGTCAAGCAGCGCGCGCGCGAGGCGGGCGCTACGGACTTCATCTCCAAGTCGGCGGACGCCCCGGAGGTGCTCTCGCGCATCGACAACCTGCTGCGCATGGTGAGCGCGAGCCGCACGGCGACGCACGACCCGGTCACCGGGACGCTGACCGCGCACTATCTCGTCACGGAAGGCCGCAAGCACTACGCGCATTCGCGGCGCCACGGCCGCGACCTCGCGCTGATGGCGCTGCGGCTCGAGACCTATCCCGACATCGTGCGCAGCGTCGGCAAGGAAATCGGCGACGTCATCATCGCGCGCGTCGCGAAGCTCCTGGCCGGCAAGGTGCGCGCCGAGGACTCGGTGGCGCGAGTCGAGGCCGGGACCTTCATGGTGATCGCCGCCGGCACGGCCGCGGCGCAGATGCAGGCGCTGGGCGAGCGGCTGCGGCGCGAGCTGGCGGACGCGAAAGTGACGCACCGCGACAGGTCGCTCAGCTTCCCGAGCCGCATCGGCGTCGCATCGCTGGCGGCCGATGGCGGCAGCTCGGTCGAGGACCTGATGCGCCTTGCCATGCGGCGGCTGGACGAGGCCGCCGCGCCCCCGAAGCCGCCGCCCGCGCCCCTCGCCCGGGCGCTTCCCGACGAGCTCGAGCGGGCGCTGCGCGCGCTGGAGAAAGCCGACTGGGCACGCCTGGCCGACGCCGCCCCGCAAGTGATGCACCGCCTGCAGCGGATCGCCGCTAAACTAAAGCGATGACCTCGTACCGCGAGTTCTATCGCCGCTCGCTCGACGATCGGGAGGGCTTCTGGCGCGACGAGGCGCGCCTCGTGCACTGGCACAAGCCGTTCGGCCGCGTGCTCGACTACTCTCGGGAGCCCTTCGCCCGGTGGTTCGTCGGGGGGGAGACGAACCTCTGCTACAACGCGGTCGACCGGCATGTCGCGGCGCGCGGCGACCAGAAGGCGCTGGTCTGGATATCGACCGAAGTGCAGGCGCAGCGCGAATTCACCTATCGCGAGCTGCACGCCGAGGTGAACCGGGCCGCGTCGATGATGCAGTCGCTCGGCGTGAAGCGCGGCGAGCGGGTGATCATCTACATGCCGATGATCCCCGAGGCGGTGTTCGCGATCCTGGCGTGCGCGCGCCTGGGCGCCATCCATTCGGTCGTGTTCGGCGGCTTCGCCGCGGCGAGCCTCGCCGCGCGCATCGACGACGCGCGGCCGGCGCTCATGGTCACCGCCGACGGCGGCAGCCGCATGGGCAAGACCATGCTCTACAAGTCGCTCGTCGACGAGTCGCTCGCCCTGGCCAAGCATCCGCCGGCGAAAGTGCTGCTCTTCAACCGCGGCCTCGATCCCGCCTTGCGCGTGCTTCCGCATCGCGATGTCGACTGGAAGGCGCTCGCCGAGCAGCACGAAGGCAGGACGGTCGCCTGTGCCTGGCTCGAGTCGAACGAGCCGTCGTACATCCTCTACACCTCCGGAACGACGGGGCGCCCGAAAGGCGTGCAGCGCGATGTCGGCGGCTACGCCGTCGCGCTGGCTTCGTCGATGCAGCGCATCTTCTGCGGCGAGGCGGGCGAGACGATGTTCACCACCTCCGACATCGGCTGGGTGGTCGGTCATTCCTACATCGTCTACGGGCCGCTGCTGGCCGGCATGACGACGATTCTCTACGAGGGCGTGCCGATCCGTCCCGACGCTGCCGTGTGGTGGAAGATCGTCGAGGATCACAAGGTCGCGGTGATGTTCTCCGCGCCGACGGCGATTCGCGTCCTGAAAAAGCATGCGGTGGATTTTCTTCGCCGCCATGATGTCTCTTCCCTGAAGCATCTTTTCCTCGCCGGCGAACCGCTCGACGAGCCGACTCACCAGTGGATCAGCGAGGCGCTCGGCCGGCCGGTGATCGACCACTACTGGCAGACTGAGACCGGCTGGCCGCTGCTCTCCGCGGTGCCGGGAGTCGAGAAGACGCCGATCAAGATGGGCTCGCCGAGCTTCCCCGTGTACGGCTACGACGTGCGCCTCCTGCACGAGGGCACCGGCCAGCCAGTCGCCGAGGGCGAGAAAGGCGTGGTGACGATCGCGCCGCCGCTGCCGCCAGGCTGCATGTCGACCGTCTGGGGCGACGACGAGCGCTTCGTCAGCACCTACTTCAAGAACTTCAAGAACGCGCTCGTCTATTCGACGTTCGATTGGGGCATCCGCGACAGGGACGGCTACTACTTCATCCTCGGCCGCACCGACGACGTCATCAACGTCGCCGGGCATCGCCTCGGCACGCGCGAGATCGAGGAGGCGGTGAGCATGCACCCGAACGTGGCCGAGTGCGCGGTGGTCGGGGTGAACGATGCCCTGAAGGGGCAGATGCCGCTCGCCTTCGCCGTGCTCAAGGATGCGACGAAGCCGACCTCCGCCGAGGAGGTGATGCAGACCGTCGACCGACAGCTCGGCGCCATCGCGCGGCCGCGCGCGGTGCACTTCGTGACCCTGCTGCCCAAGACGCGCTCCGGCAAGACGCTGCGGCGCTCCATTCAGGCGCTCGCCGAAGGCCGCGACCCGGGCGACCTCACCACCATCGAAGATCCGAGCGCCCTAGAACAGATCAGGAAGGCCCTGCACTCATGAAGCAAAGACCGATGCTCACGCTCGAGGACTGCAAGCGGATCTCCGCTGCCGCCGAGGCCGAGGCGCGCACGAACAATTGGAACGTGTGCATCGCGATCCTCGACGACGGCGGCCATCTCCTGCACCTCGCGCGCATGGACGGCGCGACGCCGGCGAACGCGCGCATCGCGGTCGAGAAGGGGCGAACCGCGGCGGAAACCCGCCGCTCGACCGCCAACTGGCAGGAGCGCATCGCCAAGCGCCCCGAGATGCTGCGCATGCCGAAAATCACGCCGGTGCAGGGCGGCCTGCCGATCGTCGTCGACGGCACCTGCGTCGGCGGCGTCGGCGTCTCCGGCGTGCAGTCGCACGAGGACGAGCAGATCGCCGCGGCCGGAATAAAGGCCCTCGGCTGACCGTTCAGCAGGTTCCAGCCCACCACCACCAGGGGAGGAGACGATGAAGCTGCCCGTTCTGGCGTTTGCAGGAGCACTCGTGTCGTTCAACGCGTTAGCGCAGCAGAAGCCCAATCCGCTCGACAACGTGCCGGACAAGATGCCCTTCGATGTTCCGTACGGCATGCCGATCAGCCTCGAGCGCGCCCAGCACGCCGTCCAGGCGGCCACCGCCGAGGCGCAGAAGCGCGGCTGGAAGATGAACGTCGCGGTCGTCGATCCGGGCGGGCAGCTGATCGCCTTCGCGCGCATGGACGGCGCCCAGGTCGCGTCGGTCGCCATTTCGCAGCACAAGGCGCGCGCCGCGGCGACTTACCGGCGGGAAACCAAGGTGTTCGAGACCGGCATCCAGGCGGGCTTCAACTACCTGATGACGCTCGACGACATCATTGCCTCGCGCGGCGGCATCCCGCTCGTGCAGGACGGCAAGCTAGTCGGCGCGATCGGCTGCTCCGGCGGCACCGGCTCGCAGGACGAGCTCGTCTGCCAGGCGGGCGTCGCCGCGCTCGGCGGCAAGTAGCGCCTAGTCCTCCCCGGTGGCTCGCAGATAGTCGGCGAGCGCCGGGGAGATGTTAGGGGCGAAGAGCTCTTCGACCTTCATGCGCCGGCGCGTGAGCTGCTGCTCGTCGAGATATTGGACGAGCGCCTCGAGCGTCGGCCGGCTGCCCTCGATCGAGTAATCCCACTTCACCGCGCGGCCGCGCTCGAGCTCGTCGATGATCCACGGCGAGCTCACCGTGAGGGCGTCGGTGTCGTACAGGTGCGCTAACGCCAGATCGCGCGCGCGGCAGAACGCGCGGTAGAGGCCGACCGCGAGCCAGGGATTGGCCTCGTAAACGGCGCGCCGCAGCACCAGAGTGTGCATGATCGGGAAGATGCCGGTCTTCCTGAAATAGTCCTGCTCGACGCCCCTGAAGTCCGGAATCAGGCGCTCGACGCTGCGGCCAAGGCCCTCCGGGATCATCACCGACATCAGCGCGTCGATCTCGCCTCGCTCCAGCATCCGTTCGAAACTCTCGCCTTCGGGAAGCAATTCCACGGCAATCCCCTGCGGTGGCCGAATCGCTCGGATCGGTCGCCCGACGATCCATGTCACCTCCTCCGGACGCACGCCGTACTCGTGCTGAAGAAAGCCGCGCGTCCAGACCGCCGCGGTCATCTGGTAGTCGCCGACGCCGACGCGCTTGCCCTTCAGGCCGCGCGGGTCGCGGATCGCCGAGCCGGCGCGCACGTAAAGCGCGTTGTGCCGGAAGACGCGGGACGGAAAGACCGGCAGGGCGACGAAGCGCTCGTCGCCTTCCGAGCGAAGGATGGTGTACGAGGAGAGCGACATCTCGGAGGCGTCGAACTCCTCGTGGTTGAGCATGCGCCAGAAGGTCTCGCCGGGGCGCAGCGCCAGATAGACGAGCTCGTCCACGCCTTCGACCCGCACCCGGCCGTCGAGCAGCGCCTGCGTGCGGTCGTAGCGGCCGCAGGCGAGAGTGAGTCGCATGCGATGCAGTATATTCGCCGCCATGCGCGCGAGGCTCCGTGTTTTGATTGCCGGCGGCGGCATCGGCGGGCTCGCCGCCGCGCTCGCTCTCCTCGAGACGGGCATCGACGTCGAGGTCTACGAGCAGGCGCGCGAGCTGAAGGAGGTTGGCGCCGGCGTGCAGCTCGCAGCGAACGGCACGCGCGTGCTCCACGCCCTCGGCCTGGGCGAGGAACTGAAGGCCCTGTCCTGCGAAGCGCAGGGCAAGGAGATCCGGCACTGGCAGACCGGCGAGACTTGGAAGCTCTTCGACCTCGGCCCGGCTTCCATCGAGCGCTACGGCTTTCCCTATTTCACCGTCTACCGCCCGGACCTGCTCGACGTGCTGGCGCGGGCGGTGCGCCGCCTCAAGCCCGACGCGATCCACCTCGGCGCGCGATGTGCCGGGCTCGAGCAGGACGCTTCCGCGGTCGCGCTCAAGTTGCAGGACGGAGCGATTTCCGGCGACGCGCTGATCGGCGCGGACGGCGTTCATTCGGCCGTCCGCCAGGCGCTCTTCGGCGCCGACCGCCCGGCGTTCACCGGCGTGATCGCCTGGCGCGGCATCGTGCCGATGGAGCGCCTGCCGAAGCACATGGCGCGCATGGTCGGATCGAACTGGGTGGGGCCGGGCGGCCACGTCGTGCATTACCCGCTGCGCGCCGGAAAGCTGATGAACTTCGTCGGCGCGCTCGAGCGGGCCGACTGGCAGGTGGAATCCTGGAGCGCACGCGGCACGAACGCCGAGCTGCGCGCCGACTTCCGCGGCTGGCACGAGGACATCCAGGCGTTCATCCGCGAGATCGACGCGCCGTACAAGTGGGCGCTGATGGTACGGCCGCCGCTCGACCGGTGGAGCGTCGGGCGCGTGAGCCTCCTCGGCGACGCGGCGCACTCCATGCTGCCCTTCCTCGCCCAAGGGGCGGTGATGGCTATCGAGGACGGCTACGTCCTTGCCCGCTGCCTGGCGGCGCATCCCGTCGAAGTAGCGCTCACGCGCTACGAGGCCGCGCGGCGCGAGCGAACGCGGCGCACCGTGGAAGGCTCGGCCGCGAACATTCAACGCTTCCATAATCGCAGCCTGGCCGATCCGGAGGAGGGCCGCCGCTTCATCGACCGCGAATGGACGTCGCAGCGCGTCGCCGACCGCTATGAATGGCTGTTTCGCTATGACGCGACGAGCGTCCCGGTCTGAGCCGATGGATCTCGAGCGCTTTCGCCTGCGCCGTTTTCTCGAGCGCCTTCCCGCCGAGGAGCTGGAGCGCGTCGGCCGCCCGGTCGAGCTCGCCGACGTGGCGGCGTGCCTCGAGGGCAACCCGCGGGCCGTATGGTTCTCCAGCGCCGGCGGTGCCGAGCTGGCGGGCAACGTCGCGGCGAGCCGCTCGCGCCTTGCGCTCGCTCTGGCGACGGAGCCGAAGCATCTCCTCGCCGAGGTGCGCCGCCGGCTAGGCGTGCCGCAGGAAGTCGTCGAGGTGGACGACGCGCCCGTCCAGCAGGTGGTGGAGACGCAGGGCGCCGACCTCACCGCACTCCCGGTGCACCTGCAGCACGGTTTCGACGGCGCGCCGTACATCTCTTCCGCGATGGACGTGACGCGCGATCCGGCGAGCGGCCTCGCCAATGTCGGCATCCGCCGCCTGATGCTGCGCGGCCGGCGGGAGGCGGGCGTCGATCTCAATGCGCCCTCCGATCTGCGGGCGATCTACCAGGTCGCGGCGCAGCGCGGCGAGCGTCTGCCGATCGCCTTCGCGGTCGGCTCGCACCCGGCCGATCATGTCGCCGCGACGATGCGCGTGCCGGGCGACGAGCTCGGCCTGATCGCCCGCCTGCGCGGCGCGCCGCTCGCCGTCGCGAAGTGCGTCACCAGCGATCTGCGCGTCCCGGCCGACGCCGAGTACGTGCTCGAGGGCTACCTGGACGAGCGAGGCTACGTCGAGCCCGAAGGGCCTTACGGCGAGTTCCTCGGCTACTACGGCGCGTTGAAGACCAACCCGGTCTTCCACCTGACGGCCATCACGCGCCGCCGCGACGCCCTGTTCCAGACTTCGACGATCAGCGGGCGTACCCTGGCGCGCACCGATACGGCGCAGCTCAACGCGCTACGCGCCGAAGTCACGGCCTGGCGCGCGCTCGAGAGCGCGGTGCGCGAGATCAGGGCGGTGTACGCGACCCCGGCCGGCGGCGGCGCGTTCAACATGCGCGTGGCGCTCCGCCCGCGCGTGCCGGGAGAGGCGCGCAACGCCATCGCGGCGGTGCTCGGCTGTCTCGCGAACGTGAAGCACGTGTTCGTCGTCGACGAGGACATCGACGTCTATTCCGACGAGCAGATGGAATGGGCACTCGCGACGCGCTTCCAGGCGGCGCGCGATCTCGTCGTGCTCTCCGCACTGCGCGCCATGCCGCTCGATCCTTCGCTGCGCGGCGAGCGCACCAGCTCGAAGGCCGGGTTCGATCTCACGCTGCCGCTCGCCACCCGCCGCGGCCTCGAGACGCTCACGCCAGAGCCGCCGCGCTACGAGGGACGCCGCTTCGACAGCGTCGACGCGGCGCTCGCCGACGGCCCGAAGTTTTTCGTCGAGCTGATGAGCGCGCGCGGCAGCCGGGACGGGCGCGAGATCGTGCGCGAGCTCGAGGCGCTGCGCGCGACGGGCGGACTGGCGCGGGACGAAGAAGGACGATATGTATATCGGCCGCCCGGTACCGCGTCTTGAGGACGACCGGCTGCTCACCGGCCGGGGATGCTACACCGACGACGAGCACCTGCCGGGCCAAGCCTGGTGCGCGTTCGTACGCTCTCCGCATGCCTATGCGCGAATCGCGCGCATTGACAGCGGAGCGGCAGCCGGCGCGCCGGGCGTGCTCGGCGTGCTGACCGCTGCAGACTATCGCGCCGACGGCCTCAGCCCCGTCGACCATGTGCCCAATCCGCTTTCTCTCTACGACATCGGCCGTCGCGCCTTCGAGCAACCGATTCAGTCGCCGCAATGGCCGCTTGCCGCGGACCAGGTCCGGCATGTCGGCGAACCGGCGGCGGTCGTCGTCGCCGCCACCGCCGCCGAAGCGCGTGACGCCGCGGAGCAGGTCGCCGTCGATTACGAGCCGCTCGATCCGGGCGAAGCGGCTTGCCTCGAGGCGGTGTCCGGCGACGGCGAGGCGGTGAGGCGCGCCTTCGCGCAAGCCGCGCTCGTCGTGCGCCGGCGATTCATCCATCAGCGCGTCGCGAACTGCCAGCTCGAGCCGCGCTCGGCGATCGGCGTATTCGAGGACGGGCGCTACACGCTCATCACCGGCAGCCAGGGCGTCGTCCTCCTAAGGCAGCTTCTCTCG
>DASQYN010000394.1:0-8536 GCA_035639215.1 Burkholderiales bacterium | reverse complement strand
GGCGGCCGAGCGGCTCGAGCCGCTCGGGGCAGGCGCCGGCGAAGGCGGAGGAGACGATGACGTTGCGCCCGAGCGCCTTGCACATGCTCTCGACGCGGGCGGCGGCGTTCGCGGCCGAGCCGATGACGGTGAATTCGAGCCGCTCGGGCACGCCGATGTTGCCGTAGGTCACCTCCCCCAGGTGCAGGCCGATGCCGTAGCGGATCGGCGCCCGCTCGGGGTGCATCGCGTTCTCCGCGGCGATGCGCTCGCCGGCGAGCCGCGCCGCGGCGAGCGCCTGGCGGCAGGCGGCCGCCGCGCCCTCGGCGCCGATCGGAAAGATGGCGAGCGCGGCGTCGCCGATGAAGCGCAGCACCTCGCCGCCCTTCTCGAGGACCGCGCCCGCCACGCCGTTGAAATAGGCGTTGAGATAGACGAGGTAGGCCTCGCGCCCCATCGACTGTGAAAGCGCGGTCGATTCCCTCAGGTCGCTGAACCAGACGACGCTCTCGATGTGCTCGCCGTCGCCGTGCTTCACCAGCCCTTCGAGCACGCGGCCCCCGGTGCGGCGGCCGAGGTAGGTCTCGAGCAGCGTCACCGCGGTGCGCCGCTGCGCGAACACCTCGAACAGCCGCCCGAGCACGGGCAGCACCTCGTAGACCTGCCCGAGGTGCGCGGTGGCAAAGCCGCCTTTCGCGAACGAGGTCATCGACATCACGTTGAGCTGTCCATCGGCGAAGCGGAACGGCATCGCGACGTAGTCGGTCGCGCCTTCCGCGTGCAATTCCCTGACCACCGGAAAATCGAGCTTCGCGTCGGGCGATTCCAGGCGGCGCCGCACGCCGCCCGCGCCGCGCAGGATCGGCGCGAACGGGCTCGCCTGGAACCTCGGGTGATGCAGGATGTCGTGCGGCTCGTGGACGATCCTGACGCCCGTGTCGTCGCGCCAGACGAACACCGTGGCGACGACCTGCGGGTGCAGCGTCGGGATGATCACCGTCATGCGCGACACCGGCACGCCGGTCTCGCGCAGCCGCCGGCAGAACGCATCGACCAGCCGCTCGGGTGCGTCGATGCGCCAGGCTTCGCCGAGCAGCCAGCCGGCGATGCTGTTGGCATGCATGCTCGAGCGTGCGTCGCCCGGCGCGGCGAGCTGCGGAACTTCGTCGTCGCCGTCGTAGATCGCGCTGACACGCTCGGGGTAGAAGGAGAGGTAGCCCTTGATAGGCCGGCCCTCCTCGTACGGGTCCTCGTAGGACCACGCGGCGTTCTCGGCCGTGGCGCCGCCGCAGCGGATCGTCCAATAGGTGGCGTTGCCTCGGAACGGGCAATGCGTCAGCTGATCGGTCTTCTCGAGCAGCTCGGTGCGCACGTCCTCGCGGGGAAAGTAATAGGACGGCGGCTGCCGCGTCTCGTGCAGCACGATGGCGCGGCGCGTGTCGGCGATCCAGGCGCCGTTGTACTCCACGCGCATGCGGCGCGGGGCCGGCTCGAAACGGATCTCGTAGTCCTGTGCCACCGGTCGCCGACTCTACGCCGTTTAGCCGCCCTTGCGCAGACGACGCTCGAGCTGCAGGCGGCGCACGCGCCGGAACTCCTCCAGCCAAAGGCGGCCGTCGCCGTCCGTGTCCACGCGCTGGAACTCGCGCGCCACGAACGGGAAATGGCGCTCCGCTTCTTCGCGCGAGAGGAAGCCGTCGCCGTTCGCATCGGCATTGCGGAACTGCGCCTGCACCTCGCGCTCGAAGTCGGTTCCGAGGTCCGCCTGCTTCTTGCGCGCGACGAGGCCGAGCAGCAGGAGCACGAGCAGGCCGAGCAAGATCCAGGGCCAGCGCCTGCGCCTCTTCGCCGTCGGCTCGATCTTCAGCGTCTTCTCTTCCTCCTTGGCGGCGCTCGGCGCCGGTGCGAGCAGGGCCTTCCGCCACTGCGGCACGGTCTGCGGCCGCTGCTTCTCGTCGAGGTCGAGCCCCCACTGGATGGCGCGCAGAAACGCCTCGCTGTAGCGCCCGCGCGCTGCGGAGAGGCCGGCGCCCACCGCATCCCCCTTCAGGCGAGTCACGGCATCGGGCGGCGCGCGGCCGGTCACCGCCCGGTAGAGCACGCCGGCGAAGGCATAGAGATCGGTCCATGGCCCCTGCTTTCCCTCGCCCGAGTACTGCTCGAGCGGCGCATAGCCGGGAGTCAGCACCGCGGTAAGGCTGCGCGTGGTGCCGCCGATCGCGTTGCGCGCCGCGCCGAAGTCGATGAGCACCGGCTCGCCGCCCGGACGCACGATGATGTTCTCCGGCTTGATGTCGCGGTGCAGGAAGCGGCCCGCGTGCACGACGGCGAGCCCTTCGAGCAGCGGCGCGGCCAGCTTCTTGAGCAGCGCCTCCGGCGGCAGCGGTGCCTGTTGCAGCAGGTTCTTCAGCGGCTCGCCGCGCTCGTAGTCCATCACCATGTAGGCGGTGCCGTTCGCCTCGAAATAGCGCAGCACCAGCACGATGTTCGGATGGCTGAACTTGGCGAGCGTGCGCGCTTCGAGGAGAAAGCGCTCGAGACCCCAGCGGTAGTCCTGCTCGCGCTCCGCCGAGAGCGGCACGACCTTGCCCTCGGCGCGCGTCGCCAGCTCGCCGGGCAGGTATTCCTTGAGGGCGACCGGCTTGTCGAGGTGGTTGTCGTGGCAGAGGTAGGTGATGCCGAAGCCGCCGACGCCGAGGACCTGCTCGATTCGGTACTCGTGCAGCGTCGACTGCAGCGGAAGTCCATGAACCGTCTTGACCACTTTGCCGGACATTGTAGCGGCGGCCCTAAAATGCCGCTGCCATGGACAAATGGTTCGAGCTCTACCGCAACATCGTCATGCCGGCGCAGTGCGACGCGTACGGCCACCTCAACGTGCGCCATTACGCGGGCTTCTTCGACGACGCGGGCTGGCACATTCCCCGCATGGCGGGCCTGTCGCTCGACGAGATCCGCGCCGGCGGCCTGGGCACGGTGGCGGCCACGCTCACCATCGATTTCCTGCACGAGCTGCGCGCCGGGCAGCTCCTCGTCATCAAGGGGACGGTCACCCGCGTCGGCACGAAGAGCTTCGGCCACGAGATGCGCCTCTACGAGGCCGACTCGATGACCCATTGCGCGACGCAGAAGACGGTCGAAGTCTGCTTCGACACGCGGGCGCGCAAGGGCGTCGCCTGGCCCGAGGCTGTCAAGGCTGCGCTGCAGCGCCTGGTCGTCTAGAATCGCGCGCCATGCCGATCTACGAATACGCCTGCCGCGCCTGCGGCCACCAGTTCGAGACCCTCGTGCGCGGCGCGGAGGCGCCGAGCTGCGCGAAGTGCTCCAGCGCCGAGCTGGAGAAGAAGCTTTCGGTGTTTTCTTCCCAGACCGCCTCCCCGGAGCCCGTCGCCGGCTGCGGCACGTGCGGGCACCCCGGCGGCCCGGGCTCCTGCGCGCTGAACTAGCGCGATAGCGCCGCGTGCCGGGCCATTTCCCGCTCAACGCCTGGTACGCCGCAGCGTGGAGCCACGAGATCGGCACGCGCAGCGCGCTCGGCCGCACGGTGTGCAATGAGCGCATCGCTTTGTGGCGCAAGCCCGATGGCTCGGTCGGCGCTCTGGAGGACGCGTGCTGGCATCGCCGCCTGCCGCTCTCGATGGGCCATCCCGACGGCGAGAGCCTGGTATGCCGCTATCACGGCCTCGCGTTCGACTCGACCGGACGCTGCACCCGCATGCCGTCGCAGGACCGCATCAGCCCGTCGGCGTGCGTGCGCGCCTTTCCGGCGCTCGAGAAGCATCGCCTCATCTGGGTATGGGCCGGCGATCCGGCGCGTGCCGATCCTGCGCGCGTGCCCGACTTGCATTGGAACACCGACCCGGAATGGGAAGGCGATGGCGCGACGCTCTTCGCGAAGTGCGACTACCGCTTGATCATAGACAACCTGATGGACCTTACGCACGAGACCTTCGTGCACGCGACGAGCATTGGCCACAAGGCCATCGCCGAGACGCCGCCCGCCACGACCCACGACGAGCGCAGCGTGACGGTCACGCGCTGGATGCTCGACATCGACGCCCCGCCCTTCTGGCGCACGCAGCTCGGGAAGCCAGGCAACGTTGATCGCTGGCAGATCATCCGCTTCGAGCCTCCCTGCACGATCGTGCTCGACGTCGGGGTGGCGCTCGCCGGCACCGGCGCGCCTCAGGGCGACCGCAGCCAGGGCGTGACCGGCCGCGTGCTGAACACCATCACGCCCGAGACCGACGCCACCTGCATGTACTTCTGGACACTGCTGCGCAACTACCGGCTGCGCGACCAGTCGCTCACCAACCAGCTGCGCGAGGCGAACGCGCGAATCTTCGAGGAAGACCGCGCCGTGGTCGAGGCGCAGCAGCAAGCGATCGCCGCCGCTCCCGGCGAGCCGATCCACAACCTCAACATCGACGCCGGCTCGGTCTGGGCGCGGCGCATCATCGACCGGCTGGTCGCCGAAGAGCAGGAAGTTCGGGGACGGAGCCCGAACTATTAGCGCTCGGGGACGCAGCTCGTTCTCCATGGCGGTGCGCATCTACGGCATCAAGAACTGCGACACGATGAAAAAGGCGTTCGCCTGGCTCGAGTCGCACAACGTCGCCTACGACTTTCACGACTACAAGAAGGCCGGCGTGCCGCCCGGCAAGCTGAAGGAATGGGCGGCGAAGTCCGGCTGGGAGAAGCTCGTCAATTCCCGCGGACCCACCTGGCGCAAGATCCCGGAGACCGAGAAGGCTGTCCTGGATGAACGCAAGGCGCTCGCGCTGCTGGAGAAGAATACGAGCGCGATCCGGCGCCCGGTCGTGGAAGCGGACGGGCGGCTGCTGATCGGCTTCGATGCCGCGGAATTCGAAAAGCTGCGCTAGGAATTCGGCCTGCGTCCCCACGGAGCCCGAACTAATTCACGAATCGTTCGTTGCCAGAACGTCAGTCCGCTTTCGGGGCCACAAGCGGACACCGATCCCTAGAAGATTTCGGAGAACCCGCTGCTTTCGATGTTCGGTGTCATCCGCGCGCGCCTAACGCGTCCACTTCCGGCCAAGAGTGCACGTTATTCTTGGCGCGGGTTCTTCTGGCATTGTGATCGTCGAGCTGCCTAATAGTCAACCTTACGTCAGATGTCAACGGCTTGAGCATGAAGATCTAAATCGTCTGGCCTGGACGTTGCTTCGCCCGGCCAAAGTTGCAATTACCGGGGGGGCGATGCCTGCAACTGAGTCCGAGCGTGCGTGGTCTCGCAGCTGCATGGGTCAGCTCAAGCGCCGATGGCGAATAGCACTCGCTGCGCTGCTTGTTGTGCCAAGCATTTTGCTGACGGAAAGCTCGGCGAACGCCGACGTCATTTCTTGTGGGAGCGGGGCTTCGTGCACGACCAACGCTTCGGGGGTATCCGCCATCGGCTCGTTCTCGACCCCTGAGGATGTGTTTCTAGAAACCTTCACCCTGGCCGCGACTACCTCGGTCACCGTGCAGACATATGGCTTCGGCGGAGGGACAAATGCAGCGGGGATAGTAGTGGCACCCAGCGGCTTTGATTCGCTGGTGGCGCTGTTCTCCGGCCCACCGACGTCGGCGAGCATCTTGATGAGCGGCGGGAACTCCATCGCAAGCGACCCAGCCACAACTCAATTTTTTTCGGGTTGTCCGCCGGCAGGGACAGTCGTCATTGGGGGCGAGTCAATCTGCGGCGACAACACGCTGACGGCAACGCTGGCCGCCGGCGGCTACACGCTGCTGCTCTCCGATGCAGACTACGAGCCATTTGCGTTTAATCCCGGCGACCCATCGCCTTACGACCTTACCTCGGCGAGCAGTTACGGCGATCTCACGGGGGGTGTTTTCCAGACGTGCAATAGCGCTGGAGCTTGCATTAGTCCAAACGGTAACTTCGCCGTCGATCTGCTCGCTGGAACGCCAACGCCGGTGCCCGAGCCTGGCACTTTGCTGCTGCTGAGCTCCGCCGTCGCGGCGTTGATGTGGAGATCAAAGCGTAGCGGGTAACGTGCGGCGACCTATTGCTCCACTCTTAATCAAGCGGAGGAATTGATGAAGCTCATGACCAAGTTCGCTCTTGGAGTCTTCGCGTGCGCATTGCTGATCAGCGGCCTTACGGCGATGTCCAAACTTGCCTACGCGGCAGTCGCAACAATCGTCAGGGATCAGGATAATCCGGCTCGCCATCCCTTTGTGACAAGCTGCAGTAGTGAGGCGGGAATCAACTTTGAATGTAGTACTCCGCCGATCCCGGCAGGACAGCAGGTTGTCATTGAGACAGTCTCGTTTAATGGGTTTAACGTTCCCGCCGGCGTCTCCGTGTTTTTTCCAGCTCTATCTACCACGGCGGCAGGGGCAAGGCAGTTCTACGCCCTCGACCCTGCGTCTGTTATCTCAGGTGTCTTCCAACAAGTGAAATCGCTTCGTTTGTATGCCGACCCAGGCACCGTCATTACATGTGACGGCAGCCCCGATGCGGGCAGCCTTTTTGGCGCCGAGGCGGGCTGTTCGATCTCCGGCTACTTCGTTACGCTTCCGTAGCTTCGCCGTCGATGCTAGAACTCAGGATCTCGCACATCCGCGGAATCCATGGCCCGAGTCTTATTACGGGCCATGCGGCATTGGATCGCTGGCCCGCTACCAGCGCTGCACCGACTCTCGATGGAAATTGGCACGAGGCTGGCAACAGCAATGGAGAATGATGCTGCGATTACGTGAGTCTTCCGCTCCGAACTCGCCTTACGAATTGTCAGAGCCGGGGCATTCGATCCCGCACGAGAAGAGCGACAATGTTGGTGAAGCGACGGCTATCGGCGGCGGGTCCAGTCAACGAGCGACTTGACTCACGTAGTTCGGGCTGCGTCCGGCTCCGTCCCGAACTAAGGGAGCCGGAGATGCGGAAAGGCGCTGAACGTGTCAGGCAGAGTTACCGCCGGCGCTGAGACGACGTGGCGCGGCGTGAGCTCGGCGAGCGAGGCGACGCCGAGGAGCCCCAGGCAGATGCGGACCTCGTCCTCGAGGAGCTCGAGCGCGCGCACGAGGCCCTGAGCGCCGGCCGCAGCCAGGGCGAGACCGGTGAAGCGGCCGAGGCCCACGGTCGTTGCGCCGAGCGCGATCGCCTTCACGACGTCGGTGCCGCGCATGAAGCCGCCATCCACCCACACTTGCGCTCTTCCGTTCACCGCCTTCACGACCTCGGGCAGCACCGCCGCGCTGCCCAGGGCGTGGTCGAGCTGCCGCCCGCCGTGGTTCGATACGTACACCACCTGCACGCCGTGCTCGACCGCCAGCTCGGCATCCTCCGCGGTGGCGATGCCCTTGAGGATGAGCGGAATGTCGTGCTTGTCCTTGAATCGCTTGACCTGCGTCCAGGAGAGGCCCGCCTGGTATGGAGCGCCTGCTCCGGCGGTCGCTCGCCAGGGCTTCACGTAGCGGCCTATCAAGTCGCGCTCGCGCCGGCTGTACGCTGCCACATCGACGGTCAGGCAAAACGAGCCGAAGCCGTGATCCTTCGCGCGTCGCACCCAGTCGTCGACCCAGGCGTCGTCGCCGCGCACGTAGAGCTGGAACGAGCGCAGCGTCGGCGCCGCCGCGGCCGTCTGCTCCAGCCCGGGCTGGCACACGGAGGAGAGCATCTGCGGCACGTTGAACTGCGCCGCGGCGCGCGCGGCGGTCGCCGCACCGCCTTCGACGATCGATTCGAGGCCGCCGATCGGCGCGAGCATCACCGGCAGGCGAGTCTTGCTGCCGAAGAAGCTCCATGACGAATCAATGCGGCTGACGTCCCTCAGAACGCGGGGCCGGAAAGCGATGGAGTCGAGCGCATGCCGGTTGCGCTTCACCGTCGTCTCGGTCTCGGTGCCGCCGATGAGGTAGCTCCAGGGACCGGGCGGCAGGTTGCGCTGGGCGGCGGCGACGATTTCCTGAAGGGTAAGAAATTCTTCTACGTGCGGCGCGTTCATGGGCGGCGCATTTTAGCGTCGAACTCCTGCGCGATCCGCGCGTCGTCGTCGAGCATCGCCTGCGCGTCGCGCTCGGCGTAGTGCGCCACGCCGAGCTTCGCATAGGCCTCCTGCACGCGCTCGCTCCACAGGCCGATGTCCTTGACGATCGGCACGATGCGGCTAAAGAGCCGCTTGCGATAGCGCACCTGGCCCTCGGAGCCCTCGAGCAGCGGCATCACTTCCTTCAGGTCGAAGCCGAGCCGCTCCCACATCTCTATCTGATTGAAGCGGTCGCGCAGGTGATAGGAGCCTTCGATCACGAATTCCTCGCGCTCGCGCCGCTCTGCGGCGGTGAGCTGCGGGTAGTAGTCGCGCAGCGCGAGGCGGCCGAAGGCGACGTGCCGCGCCTCGTCCTGCATGACATACGCGTTCACCGCCTGGCAGAGCGCGTTGCGCGAGTAGTCGCGGATGCGCTGGAAGGCGACGAGCGCGAGCCCCTCGATCAGCACCTGCATGCCGAGGTAGGTGAAGTCCCAGCGCCGGTCGGTGAGCGCCTGCTCGAGCAGCGTGCGCAGCGCGCGCGAGATCGGATAGGCGAAGCG
>DASQYN010000393.1:0-7695 GCA_035639215.1 Burkholderiales bacterium | reverse complement strand
TCACTCGCACCTTCGGCCCGAGCTCGAGCGCGAGCGAGCGCGTGAGCGCCGCCAGCCCCGCCTTGGCGACGCTGTAGAGGCAATAGCCCTTCAGCGGACGCTCGGCGTGGATGTCGACGATGTTGACGATCGCGCCCTCGTGCCGGGCGAGCTCGGCGGCGGCCGACTGGGCGATGAAAAGCGGCGCGCGCAGGTTCGAGCCGATCAGCTCCTCCCAGTGCGACGCCTCGATGGCGCCGAGCGGCACCGGAAAGAAGCTCGAGGCGTTGTTCACCAGGACGTCGAGCCGGCCGTAAGCGTCGACGGCAGCGGAGACGAGCGCGCGCGGCGCGATCGGCGCGAGAAGCTCGGCTTTCACCTTCGCCGCGCTGCGCGGCCGCGCGGCGTTCAGCTCGGCCTCCAGCGCGGCGGCGTCGTCTTCGGAGTCGCGGTAGTGGATGAGCACTGACGCGCCGGCGGCGTGCAGGCGGCGAACGATGGCGGCGCCCACGCGGCGCGCGCCGCCGGTCACGAGCGCGCTCTTGCCTGCCAGCGAATCGTCCATGGGCCTGGGGATTCTAGTAAATTGCCCGCATGTCCGCCGCGGCCCGCATCGCGCAGGAAATCGCCGCGCGCGGCGGCTGGATCAGCTTTGCGCGCTACATGCAGCTCGCCCTGCACGAGCCCGGCGCCGGCTATTACGCGAGCGGCGAGCGCAAGTTCGGCCCGGGCGGCGACTTCGTCACCGCGCCCGAGCTCGGCGATCTCTTCGGCCGCACGCTGGCGCGCGCGCTCGCCGGCTTTCCCGCAGTGCTCGAGATCGGCGCCGGCTCGGGCGCCCTCGCCGAAGTGCTGACGCAGCGGCTCGGCGGCGAGTACTTCATCCTCGAGACGAGCGCCGAGCTGCGCGCTCGTCAATCGGTCCGTCTCGGTGCCCGTGTCCATTTCCTGAGTGAACTGCCGAACCGGTTCCGGGGAGCGATCATCGCCAACGAGGTGGTCGACGCAATGCCCGTGCACCTCGTGCACTGGACGGAGAACGACATCCTCGAGCGCGGCGTGTCGTGGCCGCTCGCCTGGAGCGACCGCCAGGCGCAGGGCGAGGTGCTCGCCGCGGCGCAGAAGATCGAGGTGCCGAGGCCGTACGTGAGCGAGATCAATCTCCTCGCCGGGGCATGGATGCACCACCTCGTCGAGCACTTGGAGCAGGGCGCGGTCTTCGTCATCGACTACGGCTTTCCGCGCCGCGAGTACTACCATCCGCAGCGCTCGAGCGGCACGCTGATGTGCCATTACCGGCATCGCGCCCACGCCGATCCTTTCGCCCACCCCGGCGAGGAGGACATCACCGCGCATGTCGATTTCACCACGCTCGCAGAGGCGGCGCACGAGGCCGGCGCCGACGCGCTCGGCTATACGACGCAGGCGCAGTTCCTCGTGAACTGCGGCATCACCGAGGTGCTCGAGGAGGCCAACGTCGAGAACGCGCTGCACTACGCGCCGATCGCCGCGCAGGCGCAGCGGTTGCTGTCTCCGGCGGAGATGGGAGAGCTTTTCAAGGTGCTCGCCGCCGGCCGGCGCCTCGAGCGGCCGCTGCCCGGCTTTGCGCGCGGCGACCGGCTTCACACGCTCTAGCGCTCCGGCGATGCGTTTCATCCGCCTGGTTTTTTTTCTGGCTGCCGGCACGGCACTCGCCGACGAAGCGAGCGACGCGAAAAGGCGCTGGCAGGAAAGCCCCTACGGGCCGATGCTCGAGCGCATCCTGCCGCCGACCTTCGAGGCGAGCCAGCTGCCGCAGCCCGCTTCGCCGGGCGCCAGGCTCACGCGGCGCTATTGCGTGCAGTGCCACAACCTGCCCAATCCGGCGATGCACCAGGCGGCGAAGTGGCCCGGCATCGTCGGGCGCATGGTGAAGCGCATGCAGGGACGCGGCAACATGGGAACGCTCATGGCCGACATGATGGCCGGCGTGAGCGCGCCCGGTGCGGCAGAAACGCAGACGCTGCTCGCCTACCTGCAAAGCCACTCGCAGCGCCCGCTCGATCCGAAGCGCTTTCCCGAGGTCAACCGGCCTTCCGCCGAGGCGTTTCGCCTCGCCTGCAGCCAGTGCCATGTGCTGCCCGATCCGCGCCGGCATACCGCGGCCGAATGGCCGGCGGTGGTGGCCCGCATGGAGCAGAACATGCAATGGATGAACCGCGTGGTCGGCTCGCATCCCGATCTCGACGAGCCGCAGCTCAAGGTGGAAGAAATCCTCGCCTTCCTGCAAAGATACGCGCGTCCATGACCCGCGCCGTCCCGCTGCGCCGGCGCCTTCTGCTGCTAGTCGTCGCCGTCATGCTGCCGATCGCCGCAATGAGCGGCATCGCGCTCGCCGCGTTCTGGCAGCAGCAGAGGACGCAGGCGGAGCGGCTGGCGCTGGAGATCACGCGCGCGCTGCTGATCGCCGAGGATGCCGAGCTGCGCCGCGCCATCGCGGTGCTCGAAGGCATTGCCGCGAGCCCCTCGCTCGACGAGGCAGACTTCCACCGCTACCACGGCGTCCTGCGGCGCATCCTCGCCCTGCGGCCGGATTGGCAGACCATCACGCTCGCCGATGCTTCCGGAAGGCAGCTCGTCAACGGCCGGCTGCCGTACGGAGAGCGCCTGCCGCCCCTGGTCGACCGCCCGAGCTTCGAGGAAGTGCGCCGGTCGGGCTTGCCGGTGATCGGCGCGCTGTCGCGCGGACCGCAGGGCGCCTGGGGCGTGCCGGTGCGCGTGCCGGTGCTGCGCGGCGGCGAGGTGCGCTACGTCCTCACCGCCGCGGTAAGGCCGGAAGCCTTCGTCGACGTGCTCAATCGCCAGCGCCTGCCGCAGGACTGGGTGGTTTCCGTGTTCGACGGGAAGAGCCTGCGCGTGGCGCGCTCGCGACAGCACGAAGAGTTCCTGGGCAAGCCGCCGGCGCCCTCGCTCAGGGCGCTCATGGAAGCCGATACCCCGGAGGGCACCGGCGTCAGCTACGCGCTCGAGGGCGAGCGTGTCTACACCACCTACAGCCGTTCGACGGTAACGGGATGGACGGTCGCCGTAGGCATCCCGCCGTCGTTCGTAGAGGCGGGCGCGCGCCGCTCGCTCGCGGCGTACGGCGGCGGCGTCCTCATCTCGATCGCGGCGGCCATCCTCGCCGCGCTGCTGATCGCCCGGCGCATCACCGCGCCGATGGCCGGCCTCTCCGCGGCGGCGCAGGCCCTGGGACGACGCGAGAGCCTGGCGCTGCCGGCCACCGACATCGCGGAGATCCGCCGCGTCGCCGACTCCCTCGAGGTTGCCGCGGCGGAGCGCCTGCGCGGCGACGCCGAGCGCCAGCAGCTCCTCGAGCGCGAGCAGGAGGCACGCGCCATCGCCGAGGCGGCGAATCGCTCCAAGGACGAGTTCCTCGCCATGCTCGGCCACGAGCTGCGCAACCCGCTCGGCGCGATCGCCAACGGCGCGCGCCTGCTCGAGGCGCCGGACGAGCCGACGCGGCGCCATGCGCGCGACGTAATCGCGCGCCAGGTGCAGCACCTCGCGCGCATGACTGACGACCTGCTCGACGCGGCGCGCGCCATGACCGGCAAGATCGTGCTGCAGCGACAGCCGCTCGACCTCGCGCAGGCGGCTTCCCGTGCGGTCGCCGCGCTGCGCGCGAGCGGCCGCGCCGGCGAGCATCGCTTCGTGCAGCGCCTCGAGCCGGTCTGGGTCGATGCCGATCCCACGCGCATCGAGCAGGTGCTGGCCAACCTGCTAGCCAATGCCGTCAAGTACACGCCGTCGGGCGGCGCCATTACGGTGAGCGTCGCGCGCGCAGCGAACGATGCGCTGCTGCGCGTCGCCGACGAGGGAATCGGCATGCCGCCGGAGCTCGTCGAGCGCGTGTTCGAACCGTTCGTGCAGGGCGAGCGCCCGCTCGATCGCTCCTACGGCGGCCTCGGCATCGGCCTCACGCTGGTGCGGCGGCTAGCCGAGCTGCATGGCGGCTCGGCCAGCGCGGCGAGCGACGGTCCCGGCCACGGCAGCGTGTTCACGGTGCGCTTGCCGGCGATCCCGTCACCGGCGGCACGCCCGGGCGAGGCGAGCGCGGCCAGCGCCGGCCATGCCCGCGACGTCCTGATCGTCGAAGACAACCTCGACGCGCGAGAGACGCTGCAGCGACTGCTCGAGCATGAAGGCCACCGCGTGCGCGTCGCCGCCGACGCCGCGGCGGCGCTCGCGGCGCTGCGGGAAGCATTGCCCGAGGTGGCGCTCATCGACATCGGCCTGCCGGGGATGGACGGCTACGAGCTCGCGCAGCGCATCCGCACGCAGACGGACTCCCGGCGAACGGTTCTGCTCGTCGCGGTGACCGGCTACGGCTTGCCCGAGGACCGGCGGCGCAGCGCCGCGTCAGGATTCGACGGCCATCTCATCAAACCGCTCGATCTCGAGGCGCTGCGGGCGCTGCTCGGCGCGCGGCTCAGTGAAAGACCGTGAGGCCGCCGAGGCGGACGATCTGCAACGCAGTATCGAGGAAGAAGTACTGGGCGATCGCCAGGACGAGCAGGACGAACAGCACCCAGCGCTTCGCGCTCAGCCAGCGGCGCACCCGGCGCAGGTCGGGCCCCGCGAGTCCGCTGATGTACTCGCGCACCCGGTCGGCGAGGCTCGCCTCGCCGCGCGCCCGCTCGTTCATGCCGCGCGTGATGCGGATGAGGTTGAGGATCACCTGCTCGGCCGCCTCGGGGTGCTGGCGCAGGAACGCCTGGAAGTCGTCGCGCGAGATCACCGCGAACTCCGACGGCTCCAGCGTCACGATCGACGCCGAGCGCGGCCGGTAGTCGAGCATCATCTCCCCGAAATACTCGCCCGGCTTCTTGGTGTCGAGGACGACCTCCTTGCCGGTGCCGTCCTTGAGGAAGATCTTGACGCTGCCGGAAAGCACCACATACATCGAGTCGGCCGGCTCGCCTTCCTTGAACACCAGCCGGCCGGCCGCGAGGTGGCGCGGCTTCACCCGGCGCGCGAGCGCCCGCAGGCCGCTCTCGTTCAGCGTCTGGAAGAGCGAGATCGAATGCAGGCGGTCGAGAAGCGGGTCGAGCGTCGCTTCGCTCATGGGCGCAATGGTAGCCTAACTCGTCTGCGGCACCGCCATGCCGCGCTGCACCGCAGGCCGGGCGCCGACGCGCTCGTACCAGCGCTTCACGGCGGGAAACGCGCCGAGGTCGACGCGGTGCCACTCGTGGCGGGCGACCCAGGGATAGATCGCCATGTCGGCGATCGAGTACTCGGCCGCGAAATAGTCGCGCCCGGCGAGATGCCGGTCCATCACGCCATAGAGCCGCTTCGCCTCGTTGCCATAGCGCTCGCTGCCGTAGGGAACCTCGTCCTTCTTCGCGCGCATGAAGTGGTGCGCCTGGCCGAACATCGGCCCCACGCCGCCCATCTGGAACATCAGCCACTGCAAGGCCTCGTACTTCCCCCGCAGGGACTTGGGCATGAACTTGCCCGTCTTCGCCGCCAGGTAGATCAGGATCGCGCCCGACTCCATCAGCGCGATCGGCTTGCCGTCCGGCCCGTCGGAATCGACGAGCGACGGAATCTTGCCGTTCGGATTGATCTCCAGGTATTCGGGGGTGAACTGCTCGCGGTTCGTGCCGATGTTGATCTTGTGCACGTGGTACGCGAGGCCGCACTCCTCGAGCATGATGGAAACCTTGCGGCCGTTCGGCGTGCTCCAGGTGTAGAGTTCGATCATGTTGAAGTGGCTCGTGACGTTGTTCGTAGTACTCGCGATTCTAGCGATCGCCATGCCCCGTTCGGCCTCTTTCGCTTTGGGCCGCCTGCCCGGCGACCTGCGAATCCCGCTGCGGGGCCGGGTGATTTACATTCCCTTCACCAGCACGGTGCTGCTGTCGCTCGCCGTCTGGGCGCTCGGCCGGGTGATCTAGAGCGCCTTTTCTATAGCCGCCAGCCGGGCGGCGTCGATCGCTTCGGCAATCTTCCCCGGCGGCGCTTTCGCAGCGACTTCACCGCCATTCACGGAGGAGGCAATGGCTGAGGCCCGCTCGAGGCGCGCCGTATCGACGATCGGCACGTCGCGCGCCGCCACTTCCAGCAGGTCGCGGAAGCGCTCGGGACGGCGGAATGCGTCGGCGCGCTTGAGGAGCTCGAGGAGCGCCCGGGGCGTGGCAAGGCGCGAGGCGCGCAACGCCACGCGCGTGCGGCAGGCAAGCAGCGCGAGCTCGCGAACGTCGTTCGGCACGCGCAACCGCTCGCACAGCGCCTCGACCTCGGACTCCTTGAGCGGCCAGGCGAGCCGCGCGAAGCGCACCGGCAACGTGCCTTCGATGCCCATCCGCTCGCGCAGCTCGGGCAGCAGCTTCCCGTACAGCCCGGAAGCTTCGAGAACTTCGAACATGCGCTCCGGCTGCTTCTCCATCAGCCCGCGGGAGAACTCCTGCCAAACGCGCTCAGGCACCAGGTAGTCGGTCTCCCCGGAAGCGACCATGCTTCGCATCAGCGCCAGGGTTTCGGCCGCCACGGCAAAGCCGAAGCGCGCGGCGAAGCGCGCGACGCGCAGGATCCGCACCGGATCCTCCGTGAACGCTTCACTGACATGGCGCAACACCTTCGCGGCGAGGTCGCGTTGGCCGCCGAAAGGATCGATGATCCGGCCCTGCTCGTCCTTCGCCATGGCGTTGATCGTGAGATCGCGCCGGCGCAGGTCGTCCTCGAGGGTCACTTCGGGCGAGGCGTACACGGTGAAGCCCTTGTAGCCGCGACCGCTCTTCCGCTCGGTGCGGGCGAGGGCGTATTCCTCGTGCGTCTGCGGATGCAGAAAGACGGGGAAGTCCTTGCCCACCGGCTTGAAGCCGGCGCGCACCATCTCCTCGGGCGTCGCGCCGACCACGACGTGGTCGCGGTCCTGCACCGGCAGGCCGAGCAGCTCATCGCGCACCGCCCCGCCGACGACGTAGACCTTCACGAGGTCCGCCTTTACTCGTACATATCGAACTTCGGAATCGATTCCGTCTCGCGCTCGGCGCCCTCGATCCACTCGCGCAGCGCCGGCAGCGCGAGCATCGCCTCCGCGTACTCCCGGTTTCGCATCGCTACGGCATAAGTGCGGAGCCGCAGTACCACCGGCGCATACATGGCGTCGGCCGCGCCGAAGGCGCCGAAGAGGAACGGCCCCTTGGCGGCGTCGAAGATCTGCTGGATGCGCTCGATCTCGGCGAGCACCGCCGGCGTGCGGCCCTTGCCGGGATAGCGCCGGCGCACGTTCATGCTCATGTGCGTGCGCAGCTCCGGAAAGCCGGAGTGCATCTCGGCGCTGATCGAGCGAGCGCGCGCGCGTTGCGCCGGGTCCGCGGGCCAGAGCGACGAATGGCGCTCGGCCAGGTATTCGAGGATCGCCAGCGAATCCCAGACCGTCGTGGCCCCGTCGACCAGGATCGGCACTTTGCCGGCCGGCGAATGGCGCAGGATCTCGGCCTTCGCTTCCGGCGTGTAGAGCGCCACGCGCCGCTCTTCGAAGGGCAGCGCGAGCACCCTCATGGCCAGCCAGGCGCGCAGCGACCACGACGAGTAGTTCTTGTTGCCGATCACGAGGAGCATGGGAGCCGGAAACTATACACTCGGCCCATGGATCGCCTGAGCGCTCGAGTCGCGGGACGCTTTGCGCGCGACGCCCTCGCGCTCGGCGAGGGCGAGGTCTGCGCG
>DASQYN010000392.1:0-18345 GCA_035639215.1 Burkholderiales bacterium | reverse complement strand
CCTTTCTCTCTCAGTTTCCTTCCCAGCGATTCGGCAAGGGCCATCACGGAAGCAGCCTCTTGAAGAGCGCGAGCACCACCAGCGTATAGGCCGCCGCGAGCAGATCGTCGAACATCACGCCCAGGCCGCCGTGAAGGCGCCGCTCGAAGGCGCGGATCGGCGGCGGCTTGGCGATGTCGAAGGCGCGAAAGACGAGGAAGGCCGCAAGCTGCCAGGCGGCCTCGCGCGGCACCACGGCGAGCACCGCAAGGAAGGCGACGATCTCGTCCCAAACCATGGCGCCGTGGTCGGACACGCCGAGGTCGCGCCCGGTGACGGTGCAAGCCCACATGCCGACCAGGAAAAGCGGCGCGACGGCGGCAAGCAGAAACGCCGCGGGATAGTGCTGCAGAACGAGCCAGCCCATCGCCCAGGCGAGCGCAGTGCCGGCTGTCCCCGGCGCGCACGGGGCAAGGCCGGCGCCGAACCCGAGCGCGATCGCATGCGCGGGATGCGAGAAGGCAAAGCTTGCCGGGGGCCGCGACACGGCAGTCACGCGAAGTGGTCGAACCCGCCGCGATGGGGCATCGGCCGTCCTGCCGGGTCGAGCACCTCGAGCACAGGCTCGCCCGCCCGCATGCTGCCGATGCGCGCGAGCGGCAGCGCCAGCTCTCTTCCCAGCGATTCGATCGCGGCGCGCTGCGCCGGCGCGGCCGTGAAGGCGAGTTCGTAGTCCTCGCCGCCGGAGAGCACGCAATCGCGCTCGAGGGCCGGATCGTCCAGCGAGGCGAACGCGCGGCAGCGGGGCAGGCGCTCGTAGTGCACCACCGCGCCGAGGCGCGAGCGCTCCGCGATATGGCCGAGATCGCCGACCAGGCCGTCGGAGATGTCGATTGCCGCATGCGCGAGCCCGCGCAGGCGCTCGCCGAGCTCGATGCGCGGCTCCGGCTCGTGCAGGCGCTGCTCCGCTTGCGCGATGCCGGGGCGGCGCAGCGCGAGCGCCGCGCCGCCGAGCTCGCCCGAGACCCAGATGTCGTCGCCGGCGCGGGCGCCGGAACGGTAGAGCGCGACCTCGGCCGGCACCTCGCCCAGCGCGACGATGTTGATCACCCTCGCTTCGGCGCGCGTCGTGTCGCCGCCGACCAGCTCGACGCCGTAGCGCGCCGCGAGCGCGAACAGGCCCGCGGAGAACCGTTCCAGCCACCGCTCGTCGGCCGCGGGCAGGCCGATCGAGAGCAGCGCCCAGCGCGGCGTTGCGCCCATCGCCGCCAGGTCCGAGAGATTGACGGCGAGCGACTTGTGGCCGAGCTTGCGCGGGTCGGCGTCCTCGGTGAAATGGCGGCCCTCGACGAGCATGTCGGTCGTGATCGCGAGCTCGAGGCCGGCGTTCGGCCGCAGCAACGCGCAATCGTCGCCGAGGCCGTTCAGCGCGGTGGCGAGCGGCCGCTCGAAATAGCGGCGGATGAGCTCGAACTCGTTCAGGCGATCTTGCGCGCGCGCGCCACCTCTTCCGGGCGCAGCTGCGCGGCGACTTTCTCCAGCACGCCGTTCACGAAGCGGTGGCCTTCGGCGCCGCCGAAGCTCTTGCCGAGCTCGATGGCTTCGTTCAGCACGACCTTGAACGGGGTCTCGGGATGCGCGACGAGCTCGAAGGCGCCGATATAGAGGATCGCGCGCTCCACGGGAGATAGCCGGGCGAGATCGCGGTCGAGGTACGGGGTGATCAGCCGCTCCAGCTCGGCGACGCGGCTGCGCACGCCGCGCACCAACGCTTGCCCGAAGGCGGAGTCCGAGGTTCCGGCTTCCTCCAGCCCGGCCAGGGCCTCGAGCGGATCGGCGCCCGAGAGCTGCCAGGCGTAGAGCGCCTGTAGCGCGCTCTCGCGGGCCTGGCGCCTAGCGCTTCTCATCGAGCGAGCCCCTGAGGCGCGCCATCTCGACGGCGACGCGCACCGCCTCGGCCCCCTTGTCGAGGCGCGCCTGCGCCTGCGCCTCGTCCTCGGTGGTGAGGATACCGTTGGCGATCGGCACGCCGAAGTCGAGCGCGACGTCCATCAGGCCGCGCGCCGATTCGTTCGCCACGATCTCGAAGTGGTAGGTCTCGCCGCGGATCACGGCGCCCACGGCCACCAGCGCGTCGAAGCGGCCGGTCTGCGCGAGCCACTGCAGCGCGAGCGGGATCTCCAGCGCGCCGGGTACGCTCAGCACCGAGGTCTGAGCGCCGAGGCGCTCCGCCTCGCGGCGCGCCCTTTCGAGGAGCGGCGCGGCGAGCGCCTCGTTGAACCGGCTGGCGACGATGCCGAGGCGCATCGGCCGTCCTACCGCGCGAGGTGGCCGGTGACTTCGAGGCCGAAGCCCGCCATGCTCGGCATCTTGCGCGGCGCCGACATCAGCTTCATGCGACCGACGCCGAGGTCGCGCAGGATCTGCGCGCCGATGCCGTAAAGGCGCAGGTCGGCGCTGCGGCCGCCCTGCTCCCGCGTCTGCACGAGCCTCGCGCTCAGCGCCTCGGCGCTTTGCGTGCAGTTGAGCAGGACCAGCACGCCTCGAGCCGCGGCGCGAATGGCGGTTAGCGCCTCGCCGACGCCCCAGGAGTGCGCGCCCGGCCCGGTGTCGAGCAGGTCGATCACCGAGAGCGGCTCGTGCACGCGCACCAGCACCTCGTCCTCGCGCGAATAGCGCCCGAGCACCAAGGCGAGGTGGATCGCGCCGAGCGCCAGGTCGCGGTACGCGATCAGCTGGAAGCGGCCCCACGCGGTGTCGATCTCGCGCTCGAGCGTGCGCTGCACGAGAGACTCGTGACGGCTTCGGTACTCGATCAGATCGGCGATGGTGCCGATCTTCAGGCGGTGCTCGGCGGCGAATTCGACCAGGTCCGGCAGGCGCGCCATGGACCCGTCGTCGCGCATGATCTCGCAGAGCACGGCGGCGGGCGTCAGCCCGGCGAGTCGCGCGAGGTCGCAGCACGCCTCGGTATGGCCGGCGCGCACCAGCACGCCCCCGGGCTGCGCAATGAGCGGAAAGACGTGCCCCGGCTGCACGATATCCTGGGAAGTCGATTTTTCAGAAGAAGCGATTTTTATGGTGAGCGCGCGATCGTGCGCCGAAATGCCGGTCGCGATCCCCGTGGCGGCCTCGATCGAGGCGGTGAAGTTGGTGCCATGGCGCGAGCGGTTCTGCGCCACCATCGGCCTCAAGCCGAGGCGCTCGGCATGCGCCTCGGTGATCGGCATGCAGATCAGGCCGCGGCCGTGCTTGGCGAGGAAGTTGATCTTCTCCGGGGTAACGAACTCGGCGGCGAAGACGAGATCGCCCTCGTTCTCGCGATCCTCGTCGTCGATCAGCACGGCGATCTCGCCGGCACGGATCGCCGCGACGATCTCGGTAATCGGGCTGATGGCGGCGGCTTCGCGGCGCATGGCCCGATTTTACGCCGTTACTCCTGCGACTCGGCTTCCCTGGCGCCGCCCTCGCCCGCGCGCTCGCTGCCTTCGCCGACTTTCTCCCGGATTCGCGCCGACTTGCCGGAGCGCGCGCGCAGGTAATAGAGCTTGGCGCGCCGTACCTCGCCCTTGCGCTTCACCTCGATCGAGGCGATGAGCGGCGAATAGGTCTGGAAGGTCCGCTCTACGCCTTCGCCGGAGGAGATCTTGCGCACGATGAACGACGAGTTGAGGCCGCGGTTGCGCTTGGCGATCACCATGCCCTCGAAGGCCTGGACGCGCTTCCGTTCGCCTTCCACCACGTTCACGTTGACGAGCACGGTATCGCCCGGAGAGAAGTCCGGAATGCTCTTGCCGAGCCGCTTGATTTCTTCCTGCTCCAGCGTCCTGATGAGGTCCATCGTCAACTCCCGCTCATTTGCCTGTGTTCGTTCTGAAACTCGGTCAGCAGCCTCGTTTCCTCGTCGTTCATGCCCCGCGCCTGCAGCAGCTCCGGGCGCCGCAGCCAGGTGCGACCCAGCGACTGCTTCAGCCGCCAGCGCCGGATCTCGGCATGGTGCCCCGAGAGCAGCACCGCCGGAACCCGCCGGCCTCGGTACAGCTCGGGCCGGGTGTACTGCGGGCAGTCGAGCAGCCCGTCGGCGAACGACTCCTCGATCGCCGAGCGCTCGTCGCCGAGCGCGCCGGGCAGCTGGCGCACGCACGCGTCGATGAGCGCCATCGCCGCAAGCTCGCCGCCCGAAAGCACGAAGTCGCCGAGCGACAGCTCCTCGTCGACACGCTGCTCGAGCAATCGCTCGTCCACGCCTTCGTACCGCCCGCAGAGCAAAGTCAGGGCCGATTCCTGCGCCAGCTCCATCACCTTGCGCTGCTCCAGCCTCCTGCCCTGCGGTGACAGGTACACCACCCTGCCGCCGCCCGCGGCGCCGACCGCGTCCAGCGTCTTCTCCAGCGGCTCGGCGAGCATCACCATGCCGGGCCCACCGCCGTACGGACGGTCATCGACCGTCCGATAGTTGTCCGTCGTGAAATCGCGAGGATTCCACGTCTGCAGGCGCCAAAGCCCCGCCTGCACTGCTCGCGCCGTGATGCCGCTCTGCGTCACCGCGGCGAGCATCTCCGGGAAGAGCGTGACCACGTCGAAGCGGATCACCAGTCTCTTCCCCACTCGACAGTGATCCTGCCGCCTGCCAGGTCCACCTGCTTCACCACCGCCGCCACCCAGGGCATCAGCCTCGTCCTGTCGCCCTTGACTTCCATCACGTCCTGGGCGCCGTTGGTAAACAGTCTCGCCACGATGCCCAGCCGCTCGCCGTGCTCATTCACCACCTCGAGGCCGAGCAGGTCGTCGAGGTAGTAATGTCCTTCCGCCGCCGGCGGCAGCGCCTCGCGTCGCACGCACACTTCCTCGCCCTTCAGCCGCTCGGCGTCCTCGCGGCTCTGCAGCCCGGCCAGTTTCGCCACCAGCGCCGCGCCGTGCACCCTCGCCTCGGCGACCGCGTACGCTTGGCCGCCGATCCACCATTCCGCTGCGCGGGCGAGCGTGTGGAGAACCCCGCCGCCCGGCGCCACCTTCACCCATCCGCGCACGCCGTACGCGCCGGCGATGCGGCCCATCTCGATCAGTCGATCAGGCGGCCTTCTTTGCAAATTGCTTGACCAGGCGCTGCGCGGTCGGCGAAAGCTGCGCGCCGCGCCCTTCCCAATGCTTCACGCGCTCTAGGTTCACGCGCAGCGCCTCGCGTCCCTGCGGCGCCTTCGGGTCATAGAAGCCGACGCGCTCGAGGAACTTGCCCGAAGCCGCGCGCCGTGAATCCGCCACCACCAAGTGGTAGAACGGGCGCTTGTTCGCGCCGCCGCGCTGCAGTCGAATCACCACCATAATGAATTGCCCCTGAATCGGCCGAGGATTGTGCGAAAAGGCGCGGATTATACGGGAAAAACGCCGCATCTTGGAAGAAAGCGCCGATCCCCGGACGATGCTCGCGGCGGCGATTGCCGAGCGCAGACTGCTGGCGCGAAGCTGTTAAGAAATCAACGAACAAACGCGGGCCGGAACGACACAATGCGAGAATAAAACGGGAGGGGAAGTGCTGCAGGCGCTGCGGGAAATGGAAGGGGGAGTACGGCTTTCGCTCGCGTTCGCGGCGCGGCTCGGCCAGCTTCGCCGCGCGCCGATCCTCGAGTCGTTCCTGCGTCAGGTCTATTTCACGGGCGTCACCGCCGCGACCGGCGTCGTGCTGCGGGCTTCCGCCCTCGGCGTGCTGATCATCGCCATCACCATGGATGTCCTCGATGCGGACGTCGACCTGGCGGTGAAGATCCTGCTGCTCGTGGTGTTCCGCGAGGTCGGCCCGCTCGCCGCCGCCGTGGTGGTGATCCTGCGAAGCGGCACGGCGATGTCCGCCGAGGTGGCGATGATGACGGTCTCGGGGCAGACGCGCGCTCTGCGCTATCTCGGCATCGACCTCTACGACTACCTGGTCGTGCCACGCGTCGCGGCCGTCATGCTCGCGACGATGGTCCTCACGTTCTACATCCAGTGCCTGGCCGTGCTCGGCGGCTTGGCGCTCAGCCCGTTCATCATCAACGCCTCGTTTACCGAGCTCACCGGGCGGCTCTTCGAGCTCTTTACCCCGGTCGACTTCTTCTACTCAACGGTCAAGGCGCTGCTCTTCGGCTTCGCCATCGCCGCCTGCTGCTGCTACCACGGGCTCAATCCGCCGGATCGCACGCAGAACGCAGTGCCGAAGGCGGTGACGCGCGCGGTCACGCAAAGCGCGATGCTCGTGCTGACGATCAATGCGGTGTTCGCCTACGTGGTGTTCGGCATCCTGTTTTTCGGCCTGGTCACGGCCAAGGTATGAAGGGCGAGGCCGGCCTTGCGGTGAGCTACCTGCGGCACATCGGCCGCGAAGAGCTTTACGTGGGCGTCCCGGCAGGCGCCGTGAGCCGCGTGCACCTGCCCGACGACGAGGCAAGGAAGCGCTTCGTCACCGCCGTGCTGAAGGCGAAGTGCGAGCCGGGAGAGCAGCTCGAGCTTCTCGGCGAGCCGGTGGCGGAGCTCTCTACGGAGAGGCGTGCCGGGCTGCGCCGGCAGGTCGCCGCGCTCTCGCCGATCGTCGGCCTTATCACCAGCCTCAACGTCTGGGAAAACCTTTCGCTGCCCGCCGCTTATCACGGCGCTCCGCCCCTCGAGCGGGTCGCCGCCACGGCCGAGGAGGTGCTCGCGCGCTTCGGCGTCGAGGCTCGGCCTTTCCTCGCCCGGCTGCCCGACGAGCTCGGCGCGCTCGAGCGCAAGCTCGCCGCTTTCATCCGCCTCCTCGTCAGCGGGCCCGCGCTTGCCCTGGTCGACGCCTTGCAGGCCGGACTGAGCCGCAGCGAGCGCGCCGCCGTGCCGATTTTCGAGGAGCAGTTGCGCACCCGCCTGCCGGGCGCCACGCTGCTCTACGTTGACTCGAAGGAGAAAGACTGATGGGGCCTCGTTTCTCGCCGCCAGTGCGCTTCTCGCGACTCGTCCTCAAGGTGAACGCATTCCTGCTCGCCGCGCTGCTGCTCGTCGCCGCCTTCCTAGGACTCGTCGCCTACAAGCAGGGCTGGTTCGTCAAGCAGACGCCGATCCATTTCGTCACCGCCAATGCGCTCGGCATCAACAAGGGGATGCCGGTGAAGCTGTACGGCTTCCCCATCGGGTCGGTAGGCGACATGCGGCTCTCGGAGGACGGCGTGGACGTGGAGCTGTCGATCATCAACGCCTATCTGCCGCGCATCCCGCACGGCTCGCGCGCCAAGTTCGCGCGCGAATCGGGCGTCGTCGGCGCGAGCGTCATCGAGATCATCCCCGGCAAGAGCGGCATGCCGGTAGCGGCTGGCGAGCGCATCGACTTCGAGCCGAGCCGCGGCATTTCCGAGATCATCGACGACTTCCGCCGCCAGGCGGTGCCGGCCTTCAACGAGATCCGCCAGGTGCTTTCGCAGATGCGCCAGTCCGGCGAGGACGTGTCGGCAACGCTCGCCGGGCTGCGTCGCGAGATCGACCAGCTGCCACGGACGCATCGCGCGCTTCGTGCGCTGATCGAGGACGCCGGCGACGCCACCGGGCAGGTACGCCGCGATGCGAGCGCCGCCTTGCAGGCGGCGCAGCGCGCGAGCGACAGCGCCGAGCGCGCCGCGACTGCCGTCGACCGTGCCGTGCCGGTGCTTTCGGGCAAGCTGGTCACGACCCTGGACGCGCTCGAGGCCACGAGCGAGCAGCTGCGCAGGACCGGCGCGCAGGCCGAGGAAACCCTGCGCCAGGCGGGCCCGGTGCTGCAGCGGGGAGAGACGGCGGCACGCGAAGCGAGCGACGTGTTCAGCGCGGCGAAGCGCGTCTGGCCGATCAGCGACTCCTTCAAGGAGGGCAGCGAGCGGACACTGCCCATCGACAGCTTCGACGGCTATCCGCGATGAGGCACGGAGCGCTCCTCGCGCTCGTGCTCTGCGCGGCCTGCGGCGCCGCGCCGCGTGCGGATCCACCGGCCGCGCAAGGGCGGCTCTCGCAGGCGGAAGCGCGCGCCGCCGCACTGGTGCACGCGGGCGACACGGCCGCCGCGGCGAAGAGCTACGACGAAGCGCTGCGTATCGCCACGTCGCTCGACGACGTCGATGCGATCGCCGCGAACGCCATCAACCTTTCCATCGTCTCCCAGTGGCTGGGGCGCAACGCCGCCGCGCGCAAGGCGCTCACCGTAGTCGTCGACGATCCGCGCCGGCCTTTCCCGGAGCGGCGCCGGATGCAGGCCGAGCTGCGTGCGGCGATCGTCGATGTCGCGCTCGGGGAGCGCGCCTCGGCGGCTGCGATGGCGGCGCGCGCCGCCGCGCGCTGCGCGGCAGGCTGCGAATACGCGGCGACGATCCAGAATGTGCAGGCGCAGATCGCGCTCGGCGACGGCGATGCGACGCAAGCCCTGTCACGCGCGCACAGCGCGCTTGAGCAGGCTCGGGCGCGCAGCGACAACCCCGAGGCGGCAAACGCCCTGCGCACGCTCGGCCGCGCGGAACGCGCCCGCGGCAACCCGGCCGCCTCGCGCGGCTTCCTCGAACAGGCGCTCGAGCTCGATCGCGCGCTCGCCGACCCGCGCAAGATTCTCGCCGACCTGAGCGAGCTTTCGCAGACCGCCGCCGCGGCCGGCGACGCCGCTGCCGCGCGCGACTACGCGGCGCGCGCCGCGGCGGTGAGCCGAGCTTTCGACGAGAGCCGCAGCATCGCCGAGATGGAAGCGGGGATCAGGCGCCCCTAGACGAGAGCGGCTCCGCCGCTCAGCGCAGCGACTCGCAGACGGCGGTCCATACGCCGTCGACGCACTCTACGTCCTGGTCGAGTCGCGCGCCGTATTGAAGGAGCTCGAGGACTTTCGCTTCGACCGCCTCGCGCGTCGGCCCGGAGATGATGCTCTTCAGGCCGAGCTGGTCCACGGTGACGCGCATCGTCGCACGGCGGTTCTCGCAGGTGGCGATCCATTTGGCGCCCACCAGCGCCGGCTCGGCGAGCACTCTCGCGCCGTCGGCGGCGAACCGCTGCAGCAGCTCGGCAACGGCTTCGCGGCTGCCGCCGGAGATGATGAAGTGGGTGCCGGCATCCGAGGCGCGCGCGGGTTCGTCCTGGAGCGACACCGCGCCGCGAGGCCGCCGCGCGCGCAGCCGCGCCTGCGTCTCGGCCACCCGCCGCGCAACGCGCACCGCCTGGTTCACGGCGAACACCTCGTGCGTGCGCTCGTGCTTGTCGGTGCGTCCGCCGAGCGTCTGGAACATCGTCGCGTACTCCGCCGAGAGGAGCAGCACCACGTCGTAGAAGGCGCGCGAGACGAAGAGCTGGCCGGCATCGGCAAACGACATGATGCGCTGCGCGACGTTGATTCCGTCGCCGATCACGTTCTCCTGACCGTTGATGTCGCGGCTCACGTGCACCGGCCCGAGGTTGATCCCCATCCGCACCGGCAGCTCGCCTACGTTGTCGAACACGGCGAGCGCGCAGAAGAGCGCGCGCTCCGGGTCGCCGAGGAACGCCACTGCCGCGCCGTCGCCGGTATCGATGACCACCCGCTCGCGCGTCTCGATGTCTTGCACCGACGCGGAGAGCACCTGGTTGAAGCGCTGCTTGAGCCGGATCTGCTCGCCGACGTCGAGGCGCGAGT
Organism: Burkholderiales bacterium; assembly: GCA_035639215.1. Classification (GTDB taxonomy): domain Bacteria; phylum Pseudomonadota; class Gammaproteobacteria; order Burkholderiales; family SG8-39; genus SCGC-AG-212-J23. Next base: position 8,753 of record DASQYN010000392.1, on the reverse strand, counting down.
AGCCTACGACGTCGACGAACAGCACGCTGCAGACCAGCGTGCGGCTCGACTCGGCGGCATCGTTCGCTTCCGCGCTCATGCGAGGCAGCATGTTAGCGACAATGCGCGAAGGCCGCGTGCGCGCCGGAGGAAATTTATCTCAGGCCCGGCAGCATGCCCTTCATGTTGCGCATCATGCGCTGCAGGTTGCCGCCCTTCATCATCTTCATCATCTTTTGCATCTGCTCGAACTGGCTGAGCAGCTGGTTCACCGCTTGAACCGGAACGCCCGCGCCGGCGGCGATGCGCCGCTTGCGCGAAGCCTTGATGAGCTCGGGCTTCGCCCGCTCTTGCGGCGTCATTGAATTGATGATGCCCTCGATGCGCCGCAGCTGCTTGTCGTCCTGCAACTTCGTTGGGTCGACCTGCCCGATCAGCTGCGCGGGCAGCTTGTCGAGGAGCGAGGCGACGCCCCCCATCTTCTTCATCTGCGCGATCTGCTGGCGGAAATCCTCGAGGTCGAAGCCCTTCCCTTTCTTGACCTTCTCGGCGACGCGCTTCGCTTCCTCGAGATCGATCCTGGCATGCGCTTCTTCGACGAGCGACACGATGTCGCCCATGCCGAGAACGCGCGCCGCCATCCGCTCCGGATGGAAGGCCTCGAGGCCGGAGAGTTTCTCGCCGACGCCGACGAACTTGATCGGCTTTCCGGTGACGTGCCGCACGGAGAGCGCCGCGCCGCCGCGCGCATCGCCGTCCAGCTTGGTCAGGACGACCCCGGTAAGCGCCAGGCGCTCGCTGAACGCACGCGCGACGTTCACGGCATCCTGGCCCTGCATGGCATCGACGATGAACAGCGTCTCCACCGGCTGAAGCGCGGCGTGCAGCTCGGCGATCTCGCGCATCATCTCCTCGTCAACGGCGAGGCGACCGGCGGTGTCGACGATCAGCACGTCGAGATACTGGGTGCGCGCATACTGCAGCGCGCGCTTCGCGATGTCGACCGGCTTCTCGTCGCTCTGGGAGGAAATGAACTGCGCGCCCACCTGGGCCGCGACCGTCTTCAGCTGCTCGATGGCCGCGGGGCGGTACACGTCAGTCGAAACGAGGCCGACCTTTTTCTTCTCGTTCTTGAGATGCAGCGCAAGCTTGCCGCTGGTGGTGGTCTTGCCGGAGCCTTGCAGGCCGGCCATCAGGATCACGGCCGGCGGCTGCGCGGCAAGATCGAGCGGCACGTTCGCCTCGCCCATCAGCGCCGTAAGCTCGCGGTGCACGACGCCGACCAGCGCCTGGCCGGGAGTAAGGCTGCCTACCACTTCCGCGCCGAGTGCTTTGGCGCGCACCGCCTCGACGAAATGCTTCACCACCGGCAGCGCGACGTCGGCTTCGAGCAGCGCGACGCGTACTTCGCGCAGCGCTTCCTGGATGTTCGACTCGGTGAGGCGCGCCTCGCCCCGAACGTGCTTGACGATGCGCGCGAGCCGCGCCGTAAGGGTATCCAGCATGGGGTGTAAACTGAGGAAGTGCCCGACATTGTAATTCACGCGATCGCGTCCGCCGGGTACGCGGTCCTGGCGTGGCACCTCTGGCGCTCCCGGTGGCGGCGCCCGACGCGCGCCGACGCCGCCCGTTCGGAGCTCAACGCCGGCGAGCGGATCGCCATCCTTGCTCCGCTCGCGCTGCACGCCTGGCTGCTCGAGCAGGGCATCTTCGGTGCGCCGGAGCTGCGCTTCGGCTTCGCCTTCGCGCTCTCCGCGATGCTATGGCTCGCGGTGCTGATCTATTGGGTGGAGAGCCTGTTCTTCAGCCTGATCGGCATGCAACCCCTGGTGCTCGGGGCAGCGGCGGTGGGCGTGCTTCTGCCGGCCTGGTTTCCGGGGCGCCTCATGGCCGACGCCGCCTCGAGCGATTTCAAGATCCATCTCGGCCTCGCAATCGTCGCTTACAGCGTGTTCACGATCGCGTTGCTCCATGCGGTGTTGATGGCGCTTGCCGACCGCCTGCTTCACCGCCGCAGCGCCATGGGCGAGGCGCTCGGGCCCGATCCGTTGCATGGGCCGGCCGCCAGCCTGCCGCCGCTGCTCACCATCGAGCGGATGTTCTTTCGCCTGGTGGGCGCGGCTTTCGTGCTGCTGACCCTCACCCTAGCCACCGGCATGACGCTTTCCGAATCGCTGTTCGGCCGCGCCATGCGCTTCAACCACGAGACGGTGTTCGCAGTGATGGCCTGGCTCACCTTCGCCGTGCTGCTCTGGGGCCGGCTCGCCCGCGGCTGGCGCGGCCGCACCGCTCTGCGCTGGACCGTCGCGGGCTTCGTCATGGTGCTGCTTGCCAACATCGGCACGGCATTCGTGCTGGAAGTGCTGCTGCGACGCGGCTGATGGGCGGGATTCCCCTCAGCTGGATGCTCGCCACGCTGGCCCTGCTGCTCGCACTCTCGGGGTTCTTCTCCATTTCCGAGACCGCGATGATGGCCTTCAACCGCTATCGGCTGCGTCATCTCGTTGCCCACGGCCACACCGGCGCGCACATGGTTTCGGATCTGCTCAAGCGCACCGATCGCCTGCTCGGCGGCATCCTGATCGCGAACACAATGATCAACGTCGCCGCGAGCGTGTTGTCGACGGTGATCGCAGTGCGGCTTTTCGGCGAGAACCGGATCGTCTATGCCATCGGCACGCTGGTGATTTCGTTCCTTATCATCGTCTTTTCGGAGATCACGCCGAAGGTGATCGGCGCGACCTATCCCGAGCGCACGGCGCTGCTTCTCGTTTATGCGCTGAAGCCGCTGATGTGGCTGCTGAACCCGATCACCTGGTTCGTCAACCTGTTTGCCCGCCCTCTGCTGCTGCTGCTCGGCATCCGCCCGGGCCGGCAGACGGAAGAGCCGAAGCTCTCGCCCGAGGAGATCCGCACGCTAGTGCTCGAGTCGTCGAGCTTCATGCCGAAAAAGCACCTGGCGATCCTCCTCAACCTGTTCGACGTCGGCGCGATCACGGTGCAGGACATCATGGTGCCGCGCTCACGCATCGAGTCGGTCTGCCTCGAGGACGGCATGGAGACGGTGTCGCGCCAGCTCGCGACCAGCTATCACATGCGCCTGCCCGTATTCCGCAGCCACCAGGGCGAGCTCGCCGGGATCGTGCATCTACGCAAGATCCTCGCCGCGCTGCACGCCGGGCCGCTCGACGAAGCAGCGCTCACGGGGGTGCTCGACGAGCCGTATTTCGTGCCCGCCGGCACCTCGGTGCTGTCGCAGATGCAGTATTTCCAGGAAAACCGCGAGCGTCTCGCGCTCGTCGTCGACGAGTACGGCGAGCTGATGGGGCTGGTCACGCTCGAGGACATCATCGAGGAGATCATCGGCAAGTTCACCACGTCGCTGCCGAGCGCCGCGCCGCTGGCTTGGGACGCGGCCGGCACCGCCACCGCGGAGGGCGCCATGCCGGTGCGCGAGGTCAACCGCGCGCTCGGGCTATCGCTGCCCACCGACGGCCCGAAGACGCTGAATGGGCTGATCGTCGAGCATCTGCGCGACATTCCCGAGGCCGACGTGTCGATCAAGATCGGTACCGTGCCCATGGAGATCGTTCACGCGCAGGGTCGGACGATCAAGACGGTGCGTATTTTTCGACCTTCCGTGGACGTCGAAAGCCCAGAAGTGTCAGAGGCTTAGAGCGGGAAGTTCAGCCTTTACAAAACCCCGACCCGCGGGCATCATGCTCGGCGTTTGGGTGGGAGCGGCTTTCCTGCCTGGGAGGGGTCGGGTCAATGGCAACGGCAGCGGCGGCCATCAAGGGGCCGAAGGAATTCGTCTTCGCCTGGGAGGGCAAGGACAAGGCGGGCAAGATCCTCCGCGGCGAGCTGCGCGCGGCGAGCGAGACGGCGGTCAACGCCACCTTGCGGCGCCAGGGCATCCTGGTGCAGAAGGTCAGGAAGCAGCGCCGGCGCGGCGGCGGCAAGGTCACGGAGAAGGACATCTCGCTGTTCACGCGTCAGCTGGCGACCATGATGAAAGCCGGCGTACCGCTGCTTCAGTCGTTCGACATCGTCGGCAAGGGCGCGAGCAACCCGGCCGTGCAGAAGCTGCTGATGGACATCAAGGCCGACGTGGAGACCGGCTCGGCCCTCGCTTCGGCGTTCCGCAAGTATCCGCTGCATTTCGACGCGCTTTTCTGCAACCTGGTGCAAGCCGGCGAGCAGGCCGGCATTCTCGAGACGCTGCTCGACCGCCTGGCGACCTACAAGGAGAAGATCCTCGCCATCAAGTCGAAGATCAAGAGCGCGCTGTTCTATCCGATCGCCATCATTGCCGTCGCCTTCATCATCACGGCGGTGATCATGATCTTCGTCATTCCCGCGTTCAAGGAGGTGTTCACCAACTTCGGCGCCGACCTGCCGGCACCGACGCTCCTCGTCATCGCGATCTCGAACTGGTTCGTCGCCTACTGGTACATCATCTTTCCGGTGATCGGCTTCGGCATCTACGGCTTCCTCGAGGCCTGGAAGCGCTCGCTGGCGGTGCAGATCTTCATGGATCGCAACATGCTGAGGCTCCCCGTGTTCGGCGACCTGGTGCGCAAATCCACCATCGCGCGCTGGACGCGCACGCTTTCGACGATGTTTGCCGCCGGCGTGCCGCTCGTCGAGGCGCTCGACTCGGTGGGCGGAGCGGCGGGCAACTACGTGTATGCCAGCGCGACCAGGCAGATCCAGGCCGAGGTCTCTACGGGCACCTCGTTGACCGTAGCGATGCAGAACACGAACGTCTTCCCGCCGATGGTGCTGCAGATGTGCTCGATCGGTGAAGAAACCGGCGCGCTCGACGGCATGCTATCGAAGGTGGCCGACTTCTACGAGCAGGAGGTGGACGACGCGGTGGAGGCGCTCTCCTCGCTCATGGAGCCGATGATCATGGTGGTCCTCGGCACGCTGATTGGCGGCATGGTGATCGCCATGTACCTGCCGATCTTCAAGATCGGCCAGGCCGTATAACGCAATGACGACTTTCGGCTGGCTCGCTCAGCCAGCCGTGCTTCCCTGGGTAGCGCTGGCGTTCGGGCTGTGCATCGGCTCCTTCCTGAACGTCGTGATCCATCGTCTGCCGAAGATGCTGGAGCGGGAGTGGCGCGCCGAATGCGCCTCGCTCGCCGGCGTGGCTGCGCCGGAAGAGGCGCCGCTCAACCTGCTGACGCCTCGCTCGCGCTGCCCAAGCTGCAGCCATGCCATCGGAGCGCACGAGAACATCCCGCTCGTGAGCTGGCTGCTGCTGCGCGGCAAGTGCTCGAGCTGCGGTACGCGCATCAGCGCGAAATATCCGCTCGTCGAGCTTCTCGGCGGGGTCGGCGGCGCTCTGGCCGCCTGGCAGTTCGGCGCCTCCTTGGCGGCACTCGGTGCAGCGTTGTTCGTGTGGTTCACGATCGCCCTCGCGTTCATCGATCAGGAGACCGGGCTTCTTCCGGACGACCTTACGCTGCCGCTCCTGTGGACCGGCCTGGTCGTCAACCTGGGCGGCGCGTTCGTGCCGCTCGCCGAGGCGGTGCTCGGGGCGCTTGTCGGCTATCTTTCGCTCTGGAGCGTGTATTGGGCCTTCAAGCTCGCCACCGGAAAAGACGGCATGGGCTACGGCGACTTCAAGATGAACGCGGCCGTGGGCGCCTTTCTCGGCTGGAAGATGCTGCCGCTCGTGATCCTGCTTTCCTCCTTCGTCGGGCTGATCTTCGGCGCGGCGCAGATGTTCGCCGCTCGCGGCAAGTGGGAGGCTGGTTTCCGCTTCCACTTCGGTCCCTATATCGCCATGGCCGGCATCGTGGCGCTGTATTGGGGCGAGCCGATCGTGCGCTGGTACGTACAGCGGCTTTGACGGCTGAACGACGCGTTCCGAGGCACGCTCGTCCGTTCGTGGTCGGGCTGACCGGCGGCATCGGCAGCGGCAAGAGCGCCGCCGCGGAAGAATTCGCGCGGCTCGGCGCCGAGGTCGTCGATACCGACGAGATCGCGCGCGAACTGACCGCGCCGGACGGCGCCGCCATGCCCCATATCAAGAGCCGCTTCGGCGCCGCGTTCGTCGCTGGTAACGGTGCGATGGACCGCGAGGCGATGCGCCGGCGCGTGTTCTCGGATCCGGCGGCGAAGCGGGCGCTCGAACGCCTGCTGCATCCCATGATCCGTGAAGCATCGAGTCGGCGCATTGCCGAGGCGAAGGCGCCCTACGTCGTGCACGTCGTACCGCTGCTCATCGAATCCCCGGACTACCGCAGCCGCGTCGACCGGGTCCTGTTGGTCGATTGTCCGGAAGAGCTGCAGGTCGAGCGCGTCCGCGCCCGCAGCGGCCTTGACGCCGCGCAAGTCCGCGCCATCATGCTCAGCCAGGCGCCGCGCGCGGCGCGCCTCGCCGCTGCCGACGACGTCATCGACAACGGCGGGGATCGAGCCGCCCTGAAGACGCAGGTGGCCCGATTGCATGCCAAGTACCTCGACCTGGCAAAAAACGCACAGGGGTAAGTTGTACGGGTGAGGCAAATCGCTCAGAATCGGCCCGGCTTGATCACTTACGAATACCCGCTCAACGAGCGCATCCGCACCCTGCTGCGCCTCGAGGATTTGTTCGAGCGCTCGCGGCACTTCATCGCGCGCAGCGACCCGCACGACCATCACATGGCCTTGCTCACCCTTTTCGAGATCCTCGAGGTGGCGAGCCGCGCCGATCTGAAGTCCGACCTGCTCCAGGAGCTGGAGCGCCAGAAGCAGGTGCTCCTGTCGTTCAAGAACAACCCGGACATCGCCGAGGAGGCCCTCTCGAGCGTGCTGCGCGACATCGAGCAGGCGGCTGCCGCGCTCTTCTCGATGACCGGCAAGATCGGCCAGTACCTGCGCGAGAACGACTGGCTGATGTCGATCAAGCAGCGCACTGGCATTCCGGGCGGGGCGTGCGAGTTCGATCTGCCCTCGTATCATTACTGGCTGCACCGGCCGGCCGACGAACGCACCGGCCAGCTCGCCGCGTGGACAAGCCCGCTTTATCCCTTGCGCGACGGCTCGGCGATCATTCTGCGCATTCTGCGCGAGTCGGGCCGACCTCAGTCGGTGAGCGCGCCGCAGGGCATGTACCAGCAGATGCTCGGCGGCAAGACCGCGCAGATGCTGCGGCTGCGCCTCGACCCGGCGATGCCTTGCGTGCCGGAAATCAGCGCGAACAAGTACGTGCTGAACATCCGCTTCATTTCCCAGCAGCCGGAAGATTCGCGCACCCGCACTGCAGACTGGGACGTCGCGTTCGAGCTGACGTTCTGCAACCTGTAGCGCACGTGGCGGCCACGAGGAACGTTCCCTGCCCACGCTGCGGCCAGCCGGCGCCGTTTGCGCCGGAGAATCCGTGGCGCCCCTTTTGCAGCGAGCGGTGCAAGTTGATCGATCTGGGCGCCTGGGCCGCGGAGAACTATCGCGTTCCCGGAGAGTCCGGCAAGCCCGAGAAAGGCGACGAGGAGGACACCTAGTCCCAGGCGCCGCGAATCATGGCGACGCCGTGCGCGCCATGGCGCCAGGCAAGCTCGATGTCGCTCGCCCGCAGTCCGCCGATCGCATAGACCGGAATGCTCGTGCCAGCGGCAAGCGCCGCGAATCGCGCCCACCCCAGCGCCTGGCTGCCGGCCTTCTCGATCACCGGACCAAGCACCACGAAATCGAACTCGAGCGCCATGGCTCGCTCGAGCTCGTCCCGGGTATGGCAGGAAGCGGCGGCGAGACCGCAGGCCGGCCGGCCAGCGAGCTGCATCAGCGCCGCAGCCGTGAAGTGCTGGCCGTCCGCGCCGGCGAATGGCGCCTTGGTCAGCACGCGGCAACCGTACCGATGCGCGAGGCTCACCGCCCGCCCGGTGAAGAGCTCGCGCTCGGCGCCGGAAAGCCGCGGCTCACGAATCTGCAGCAGCTTCATCCCTGCAGCAAGGCGCTGCGCTATGCGCTCCAGCATGGCCGCGGTGCCAAGCCGAGACGCATCGCTGATCGCATACTCGTACGGCAGCCGCAGGGCGGCGACGACGGGCGCGTTCGCGGGCAACATCGGCGTCGCGCTCACCGAATCCCGCCCCTGCCAGGCGATCGCCTGGGCTTCACGCGGATGCGGCTCGCCTCGCCACGCGGTCACGCGGAAGAAATTTAGCCGGACGGTCCCGTGGGGATAGGTATAGACGCGCACCATCCACGGATAAGCTCGCTGCACGTCGATGCCGAGCTCCTCGTTGAGCTCGCGAGCGAGCGCGCGCTCCGGATTCTCGCCCGGCTCGACCTTGCCGCCAGGAAACTCCCAGTAGCCCGCATAGACCTTGCCCGGCGGCCGCTGAGCGAGGAGAAAAGCGCCGTCGGCGCGCTCCAGCACCGCGGCGGCGACCTCGATCACCTATCGGTTCTTGGCATGTCGCCCGGCCCAGTCGCGAGCGAACTGGTAGGCGACACGCCCGCTGCGCGAGCCGCGCTGCAGCGACCACTGCAACGCCTCTTCGCGAGCTACCTCGGTCTGCTTCACCCCGAGCGTCTTCAGCCAATGCGCGACAATGGCGAGGTAGTCGTCCTGGTCGAAGGGGTAGAAGGTCACCCAGAGGCCGAACCGCTCGGAAAGCGAGATCTTCTCCTCGACCGTCTCGCCCGGGTGGATCTCGTCCCCCACGTACCGGGTCTCCAGGTTCTCCGCCATGTATTCCGGCATCAGGTGGCGCCGGTTGGAAGTGGCGTAGATCAGCATGTTCTCCGAGGTCGTCGACACCGAGCCGTCGAGCACC
>DASQYN010000391.1:0-2246 GCA_035639215.1 Burkholderiales bacterium | reverse complement strand
TCCGCTGCTCGAGCCAGTTCGGACCGGCGAAATCGCGCGAGTAAAGCTGTCCGCTCGGACGCCGGCGGCCGACCATCTCCTCATGGCCGCGAATCTCATCGAGCGCAGTAAGGAACGTCCAGGCTTTCGGCTGGTCGCCTGCGAGCAGGCGCAGCACGCCGCTGCCGCGGCCAACGGAAGTCTGGAAGCGGAAGATCGCCTCGATGCAGGCCGTTCCGGCGCGCGTCACCTGCCGCGGCGGCGTGCGGGTCGGATCGAGCTCGAAGCGCGCGGCTCGCGCCGCGGCCGCGCATCGACTCAATTCGGGGACCAGCGCATCGCGCGAGCTCACCGTGCGGATGCGCCAGGTGAGCGCGAGCACATCGCGCCAGTGGCTCTCGACATCGAAGAGCTGCCGCAGCGCCGCTTCGTCCGCCAGCGCGGCCGCGAACCGGGCGAGCCAATCGGACGCCAGCACCGCCGGGCTTTCGGTCGCGGTGGCGAGCATGGTTAGCGAAGTTACACGATTTCGGCGGCGCCCCAAGCGCCGGGTACGCCGCTTGCAGGGACCACGGGTTTTCAACCGCGTAGGAGCCCGTATGAAAGCCCGAATCCTTATTGCCCTGAGCGCCCTGGCGCTCGCCGGAACCGTGTTCGCCGAAGGCAAGGTGAGCGACGCCGATGCCAAGGCCATGAAGAAGCTCGCTGCCGCCAACCTCGCCGAGATCGACGCCGGCAAGCTCGCCGCCGACAAGGCGAAGAGCGCCGAAGTGAAGAACTTCGGCCAGCAGATGGTCGACGACCACAGCAAGATGCTCGACGAGCTGAAGAAGCTGGCCAGCGCGAAAGGCGTCTCGCTGCCGGGCACGCCGGACATGGGAAGCCGCGCCGAGACGCTGAAGCTGCGCGCCTCCGGGGACAGCTTCGACAAGGACTACATGTCCGAGATGGTGAAGGACCACCAGAAGGACGTGCAGGAGACTGCCGAGCTCGCGAAGAGCGTCAAGGACCCGCAGCTCAAGTCGGCGGTCGAGAAGGCGCACTCGAAGATCCAGCAGCATCTCGCGATGGCGCAGAAGATCGCCGGTTCCGAAGGCGCGGCGGCGGGCGGAACTAAAAGCAAGTCGTCCAAGTAGCCGCCTTTTGCGCAACAATCCGGGTCGGTTCACGGACCCGGAGGGTTGCGCATGATCACAGGCGCGCAGGCGGTCGTCGATTGCCTCAGGCGCGAGGGCATCGACCACGTCTTCGGCATCCCGGGGACGATGAATCTGCCGATCCTCGACGTGCTGCGCACGACGCCGGACATCCGCTTCATCCTGACGCGCCACGAGCAGGGCGCCGCCTTCATGGCGTACGGCTTCGCCCGCGCCTTGCACCGGCCGGCCGTGGTGACCGCCACCGAAGGGCCGGGCGTGACCAATCTCGTGACCGGCATCGCCGCCGCCTACAAGGGTTACGTGCCGCTCATCAGCGTGAGCGGCGCGCAGGAGCTCGCGATGCGCGAGCGCGAGGCGAGCCAGGACATCGACCAGGTGACGCTCCACCGGCCGATCACCAAGTGGGCCTACTCGATCCCCGCCGCGAGCAAGATCCAGGAAGCAATGCGCCGCGCGTTCCGAATCGCGCTCGCCGAGCCGCTCGGTCCGGTGCATCTCGATGTTTCGAAAGAGGTGCTGCTCGAGAAGGCCGAGGCGGAGGCGATCGCGCCGCCAGCTTACCGCCCCACCTCGCTGGCCGGCTGCGCCGACGCCGATCTCGACCGCGCCGCCGAAACGATTCGCCAGGCGAAGCAGCCGGTACTGCTCGTCGGCGGCGGGGTGCTTCGCGAAAGTGCATTGCCCGGCTTGAAGCGGTTGGTGGAAACAACCGGAATTCCCGCGGCAACGCTGCAGTACTACCCGGACGCCTATCCGAGCGCTTTTCCCCTGTCGCTCGGCCTGCTCGGCCGCAACGGCTGGTCGAGCGCGAACCGCGCGCTGCCGCAAGCGGATGTAATCGTCGCGGTCGGGGCGCACATCGATGTCTTCTCGACGACGTTCAAGTACGGCCTCCTCAGCCGCGAGGCGAAGCTCGTCCACCATAGCGCCGTGGCCAGCGACCTCGGCGCGGTCTTCCCGGTCGCGCAGGCGGTGGTCGGCTCCACGGCGAGCTTCATCGACGGGCTCGCCGAGCGCCTGCGCGGCCGAAAGTGGCAGTGGTGCAACGTAGAGAAGCTGCGCCGCGAATGGGACGCCGAGCGCGAGCGGCTGCTCGATCGCAACGCG
>DASQYN010000390.1:0-5384 GCA_035639215.1 Burkholderiales bacterium | reverse complement strand
CCACGGCGCTGCCCTTGAGCGGCGGGAACACGTGCGACTGGCCTTCGCCGTTCTCCATGTGACAGCCGGAGCACTGGTCGACGTAGATCGCCCGGCCGCGCGCGAGGCGCTGCTGGTCGCTCGCCGGTGTGCCGGGACCCTCGCCCGCCGGCACCGACTTGAGATACATCGCGATCGCCCGCAGGTCGTCTTGCGTCATGTGCTGCGTCGAGTGCTCGACCACCTCGGCCATCGGCCCGCCCGCGGCGGCGATCCTGTTCGCGCCGGTCTTGAGGAACCTCACGATGTCGTCGACCGACCAGTGGCCGATGCCGTCGGGCGCGCCGCTCGTGACGCTGGTCGCGTACCAGTTCTCGCCGTAGCCGCCCTGCAGGTTGCGGTCGCGCTTTGGTCCGCCGAGGAAGTTCTTCGGCGTGTGGCAGGCGCCGCAGTGGCCCAGCCCCTCGACGAGATAGGCGCCGCGATTCCACTCGGCGGACTTCTTCGGATCGGGCCGGTATTCGCCCTCCTTGAAGAAGAGGGTGTTCCAGCCCGCGACCGACTCGCGCACCGAGAGCGGCCAGGGCAGCTCGGACGCCTTCGCTTCCTGGCGCACCGGCGGCACCGAATCGAGAAACGCCTTCAACGCATCGACATCCTCGCGCGTGAGCTTGGTGTACCAGGGATAAGGAAACGCCGGGTAGAGATGCTTGCCGTCGCGGCGGAGGCCCTCGTGCATCGCCTTGTAGAAGTCCTCCTCGCTCCAGTTGCCGAGGCCGGTTTCCTTGTCCGGCGTAATGTTGGTCGAATACAGCGTGCCGAACGGCGTCGGGATGGGCCGCCCGCCGGCGTAGGGCTTGCCGCCCTCGGCGGTATGGCACGCCGCGCAGTCGCCCGCCTGGGCGAGATAGCGCCCGCGCTCGACCATCGAATGCGATGGCTCGGCGCAGACGCTTCCCGTCCAGAGCGTCAGGATGAAGAGCAGAAGCATGAGGCTAAGCATGGACGAGCGGCCCCGGCCGCTTCAGGTACTGCTTGACGATCGCCTCCGCCGCCCAGTAGGTGAGCGCGCCGACGGTGCCCGTCGGGTTGTAGCCGTGGTTCTGCGGGAAGGCGCAGGCGCCCATGACGAACAGATTCGGCACGTCCCAGCTCTGCAGGTAGCGGTTGACGGCGCTCGTCTTCGGATCGCTGCCCATGATCGCGCCGCCGGTGTTGTGCGTCGTCTGGTAGGGCTCGATCGAGTAGTGGCCCTTGCGCGGCTTCGGATGGAACGAGCGCGGCTTCATCGCCTTGGCGATCTCGGTCGCGCGGTCGGTGAGGAAGTTCGACATCCGGTGCTCGTTGTCGTGGAAGTCGAAGGTGAGGCGCAGCAGCGGGTTGCCGTACACGTCGCGATACGTCGGATCAAGGTCGAGATACGCGTCGCGATAGCTCATCACCGAGCCGTGCGTGGCGATCTTGCAGCTCTTCAGGTAGTTCTCGGCCAGCGCCTTCTTCCAGCCCGAGCCCCAGCTCGGCGCGTCCTTCGGCACGGAGTGCTGCAGGATCGGCCGTCCGCCGGTGGTCCAGAGCGCGAGGTAGCCGCCGCCGATGAAGCCGTGCGGACCGTGGTCGAAGTTGTCGCCGTTGTACTCGTCGACGCCTTGGCCGAGCGAGCCCGCGCCCATGAAGGGATTGAGGATCTGGTCGGTGAAGACCTCCACCGAGGAGGTGATCTGGTAAGCGTAATTGCGCCCGACCACGCCTTCCCCGCGCTTCGGGTCGTAGGGCTTGCCGATGCCGGAGGCGAGCAGCAGGTGCACGTTGTGCGTCGCGAAGGCGCAGAGGATGACGAGCTGCGCCGGCTGCTCGAACTCGCGCCCCATGGCGTCGACGTAGGTGACGCTCTTCGCCTGGCGCCCCGGCCCGTCGAGATTGACGCGCGTCACCTCGCAATGCGTGCGCAGCGAGAAGCTCTTCTTCGGCAGCAGCGCCGGGAAGATCGTCGTCTGCGCGCTCGCCTTGGAGTAGTTGCCGCAGCCGAACCACTCGCAGTAGCCGCAGAACGTGCACTGGCCCATCTGCACGTCGTAGAAATTCTTATACGGCTGGGAAGTATTTGCCGCCGGACAGGGAAAAGGCTTGAGCCCGGTTTCCTTCGCTGCCTTGTCGAAGAGCACGGTGGCGTAGCTGCGCTTTAGCGGCGGCAGCGGGTAGCCGCGGCGGCGCGCTCCCTCGAAGGGATTGCCGCCGTCGATGATCTTGCCGCCGACGTTGCCCGCCTGCCCGGAGATGCCGCAGAGGTATTCGAAGCGGTCGTAATGCGGCTCGAGCTCGTCGTACGTGACCGGCCAGTCCTGGATCGTCATGTCCGCCGGGATGAACTTGCTTCCGTAGCGCTCGAGCGTGTGGCTGCGCATCTTGAAGTCGGTTGGCAGGAAGCGCCACGTCTGCCCGTTCCAGTGGACGCCGGCGCCGCCCGCTCCGACCGCCGGCCGGAACGAGCCGATGTGGCGCATCGGCAGCGCCGTCTGGTCGAGCGAGTTCCTGAAGGTGAGCGTCTCGCGCTCCGGGTTCTCGACCATGTCGTCGCGCACCGCGTAGCGGTACTCGTCTTGGATGTGCGCCACCGAGAAGTCCGGCACGGTGTCGCGGAACCCGCCGCGCTCGAGAGCGAGCACCTGCAGGCCCGCTTCGGTCAGCTCCTGGGCGAGGATCGCCGCCGTCCACCCGAAACCCACCAGCACCACATCCACTTCCGGAAGGCGCGTCGCCATCAGGCCGCTCCCCGGCTCGCGTCGCGCCCCATGATGCCGACCGGCGGCTCGTCGTAGCGCACACCATGCTCCTCGATCTCGCTCACATAGTTGTAGCGCGGCCCCGGGAAGCCGATCAGCTTCCACCCGGCGAAGTCACGGTTGCCGCCGTACATCGGATCGGCGAGGAAGCCCGACTGCGTGTTGTGCCAAAGCATGTCGAAGAACCCTTTTGCGGGCACGCGCGCGAGCTGGATGTCTCCTTTCTCGAGGCCGTGCAGCACCTTGTCCTGCGTATCGGCGTCGAGCTGCACGAACGTCTTGCCGCCATAGGCCTTGCGGCAATGCTCGTCGATGTCCTGGACCGCGGCGCGGTAGAGCTCCGCCGGCGTGAGCTTGAGCTGGTAGCCCTGCGACTCGGCTCCATCGCGCCACGGTCCCTGCATGTACCAGGTCTGCGCCCGGCCGTACGGCCCGCCGAGCTGGCGATCGATGAAATGCGTGACCCCCGCTTCCTTCGCCCCAGGCCCGAGCTCGTCCTTCGGAATGAGCCGGGAGACGGCGGCATCGACGAACGCGGTCTCGGCCGCCGTGAGGTAGGCCGGTCCGGGCGCGGCGGGGTTGTCGATCGGCCGCAGCGGCACTGCCGTGACCGCGGGCACGAGGCTGATGGTCTTGAGGAAGGCGCGGCGCTCCATGGCCGGATACAGCACGCCGCATTCCTTAACCCTTAAGGCCGCCGCTCAGCGCGAGCGCTTGGCCCGCTTGACGGCGCTGATCAATCCGCCGAGGCCGACGACCGAGCCGCTGAGGAGCGCGGCGAAGACCCTCAGCGCTTCGAAGACGCTCATGCGCGATTCGGGGGTGCTGAGCGCGCCGCGCGGCCAGAGCAGGTACGCCGTCGCGAAGCCGACCGCGGCCACTACCAGAGCGAGAATCGGGCTGTTTCTTCTCATAGGGTATTGCTACATTGGCGCATGCCCCTCCCGCTCGTCGTTCTCGCCTTCTGCCTATTCTCCACCGCGGCGCTCGGCGCGCCACGCCTCGACGCCATTCGCTTGCCCGAAGGCTTTCGCATCGGCGTCTACGCCGACAACCTGCCGCAGGCGCGCTCGCTCGCCTTCGGCAGCCGCGGCACCCTCTTCGTCGGCAGCTCGGGCGACAAGGTATACGCGATCGCGCCCGGCGCGGGGAAGGCACAGGTCATCGCCAGCGGCCTGGAGGGGCCGCACGGCGTCGCGTACCGCGACGGCGCGCTCTACGTCGCCGAGGTGGGTCGCATTCTCCGCTACGACGGCATCGAGGGCCGGCTCGACAATCCGCCGAAACCGGTCGTGGTCGTGGCCGACCTGCCGACCGAGCGGCACCACGGGCTGAAGACCCTCCACTTCGGCCCCGACGGCCTGCTGTACATCGGCATCGGCGCGCCGTGCAACGTGTGCGAGCCGAAGCCGCCGCACGGCACGATAGAACGCTTGAATGTTTCTTCACCGCAAAAGCGCGAGATCTACGCGAGCGGCATCCGCAACAGCGAGGGCTTCGACTGGGATCCGCGCACGAAAGATCTCTGGTTCACCGACAACGGCCGCGACATGCTCGGCGACGACCTGCCGGCGGACGAGCTCAACCACGCGCCGAAGGCGGGGATGAACTTCGGCTTCCCCTACTGCCACCAGGGCGACACGCCCGATCCGCAGCTCGGTCGGAAGCATTCCTGCAGCGAGTTCACGCCGCCGGCGCGCAAGCTCGGGCCGCACATCGCCTCGCTCGGCATGCGGTTCTATACCGGCACGAAATTTCCGGAGAAGTACCGCGGCGCGATCTTCATCGCCGAGCACGGCTCGTGGAACCGCTCGCAGAAGATCGGCTACCGGGTGACGATGGTGCGGCGAGAGCCGGATGGCAAATATTCGTACGAGCCCTTCGCGCAGGGCTGGCTGCAGGGCGAGACGGCGCACGGACGCCCGGTCGACGTGATTGTCGCGCCGGATGGCGCGCTGCTCGTCTCCGACGACGCGAACGGCGTCGTCTATCGCATCGACTACGCCGGGGGCTGAACCTCGTCCGCAGGCACGCGCATTGCGATCTGCCGTGGAGGAGGTCTTATCATGCGCAGAACCGAACTCAGCTTCGCGCAGCTCGCGCTGGTCGCCGGCACGCGGGGAATGCTCGGCGCCGGGCTCGCCCTGCTCCTGGGCGGGCGGCTGCGGCGCAGCCAGCGCAAGACTGTGGGCTGGACCTTGGCCACGATCGGCGCGCTCAGCACCCTTCCCCTCGCCTACGTCGTGCTCAGCCAGCGCAAGCAAGGGCCGGGCGCTGGCCCATCTCCCGGCCATCGCCAATGGCCTGCGCACAAGATCGCCGAGCGCCCGCTCGGGCAGCGCGTGCAGGTCTGGGCGGCCGGACGCCTGGTCGCCGACTCACAGGACGTGCTCCGCGTCGACGAGGACGACCACCCCGTCCGCTACTATTTCCCGCGCTCCGGCGTGAAGACGAGCATGCTCGAGCGCTCGCTCACCACCACGCAGTGCCCGTTCAAGGGAACGGCGCGCTACTTCCATCTCCGGCTCGACCGCGGGAAGCTGCGCGACGCCGTATGGTCGTACGAGGCGCCGTACGACGAGCACCTCGGCCTGAAGGACCGGCTCGCGTTCTACGACGAGCGCA
>DASQYN010000389.1:0-2182 GCA_035639215.1 Burkholderiales bacterium | reverse complement strand
GTCCGGCGACGAGACGACGCTCCCGCCGCTCGTCGGCGAGGTAGTGAGCGAGGATGCGCTGTGGGCCTGCACTACGTGCGGCTATTGCGAAGCGGCGTGCCCCATCGAACTCGAGCATCTGCCGCGCTTTTATCGTCTGCGCCAGCATCAGGTGCTGATGGAAGGCGCTTTTCCGCGCGAGCTCAAGGCCGTGTTCGACGCCTACGAGGTGCAGAGCAATCCGTGGGGACTGCCGGCCGAGGGCCGAGCCGACTGGGCGAGGGGGCTCGGCGTTCCGGTCGTGCAGACCGCGGACGACGCCGCCGCGCTCGATTATCTCTTCTACGTCGGGTCTGCGGAGTCGTTCGATCCACGCGCGCGCCGCATCGCCGTGGCCTTCGTCGAAGTGCTTCGCCACGCCGGGGTGCGGATCGGCATCCTTGGGGCTCGCGAAACCTCTACCGGCGAATGCGTGCGCCGCGCCGGCAACGAAATGCTCTTCCAGCAGCTTGCCAGGACACTCATCGACACGTTGAACGGCTTAGGCGTGAAACGGATCGTGACCTGCGATCCGCACGCATTCAACAGCCTCAGGAACGAATATCCCGAATTCGGCGGCCACTATGAAGTCGTGCACCATACGCAGCTCATTGCCCGGCTCCTCGCCGAAGGACGGCTCAAGCTCGACCGGCGCTTCGAGCGGGTGATCTATCACGAGCCCTGCTACCTTGCCCGCCACAACGGCGAATACGAGGCGCCGCGGGCTGTGCTCGCGGCCCTTACCCGCGATGCGCCGCTGGAATTCGCGCTCCATCGCGAAAAGGCGATGTGCTGCGGCGCCGGCGGTGCCCGCATGTGGATGGAGGAAAAGCTGGGAACTCGCATCAACGTTCTGCGCTTCTCGCAGGCGCTGCCGCAGGTGCCACGCGTCGTGGCGACCGCATGCCCCTACTGCGCGACGATGATGGACGATGCCGCGAAGGCGCTGGAGCGCGACGAACAGATCGCGACGCGCGATATTGCGGAGCTTGCAGCCGAGGCGCTGGCCAGCGACTAGGCTCCGCACCGCAAAGGGCTCAATGCCGTCGGTTGAGGCGTTCGCCCGACTCGGACCGCTCCGCCCCTAGCTCAGCTGCGTGATGAACCAGCCGGGAAACACCGAGAGCAGCATTACCGCCAGCAGACAGAGCATCGACGCGCTGCGCGCAAGCCTCTCGAGCGGTCCAAGGACGACTGCCGGCGTCTCGGTGCTCATGAACAGATACTGGATCACGCGCAGGTAGAAGTAGATTCCGAGGTAGCTCGCCACGAGACCGGCGACGCCGTAGAACGTGAAGCCGGCCGCGATCACGTTCTTGAAGATGAGGAACTTGGCGACGAAGCCAGGAAGCGGCGGGATCCCGGCAAGCGAGAGCATCGCCACCGCGATCATCAGCGCCGCGAACGGCTGGCGCTGGTAGAGGCCTTTCAGGTTGTTCAGGTTGTCGCGCGCCGGATCGTCTGCGCTCGTAGGCAGCGAGGCGAAGGCGAGCAGATTCGTGAGCCCGTATGCGAGCACGTAGAACGCGACCGCCTGGAAGCGACCCTGACCGTCGCCGAGCAGGGCGTAGAACAGGTAGCCCGCGTGCGCAATCGACGAGTAAGCCATCATGCGCCGGAAGCTCTGCTGACGCATCGCCGCGAGATTGCCCCAGATGATCGAAGCGAGCGGCAGCACGGCGAGCAGGTCGGCCAGCGGTCGCTGCACCGGTGCAATGGCGAAGAGGCGCACGGCGGCGAGCAGCACGCCCGCCTTGACGATGGTCGCCATATACGCGGTGACCGGAACGGCAGCGCCTTCGTAGGCGTCGGGCGCCCAGGTGTGGAAGGGGACGATGGCGGCTTTGAGGAAGAACGCGGCCACGATGAGCACGACGGCGGCGCTGCCCATCGCGGTTGGCGCGGCGAGCGCGTCGCCGAACGCTGAGATCGACAGCGTGCCGGTCACGCCGTAGAGCAGCGCCACGCCCATCAACAGCGTGGCCGAGGCGGTGCCGGAGAGCACGAGATACTTGAGCGCTCCTTCGGGACTCTCCGGCCGACCGAGCGAGAGCAGCACCAGCGAGTACACCGGCAGCGACATGAGCTCGATTCCCAGAAACAGCGTGAGAAAACTGTCTGCGGAAAAGAGCAGGCACACCCCATAGAGCGACGACAGGAGCAG
>DASQYN010000388.1:0-4559 GCA_035639215.1 Burkholderiales bacterium | reverse complement strand
TGCGCAATAGGCGACCATCTCCATCGAGCGGTCGGCGAACTCGATCGCTTCCGCGGACCCGTAGGGGACGCGCATGCGGTGCAGGCAGTCCTGGAAGCCCATGATGCCCAGGCCGACCGGGCGGTGGCGCAGGTTGGAATTGCGCGCCTTGTCGACCGCGTAGTAGTTGATGTCGATGACGTTGTCCAGCATGCGCATCGCGATGCGGATGGTCTTCTGCAGCTTTGCGAAATCGAGCCGCGCGCCCTGCCCGTCGGCCACCATGTGGGCGACCAGGTTGACCGAGCCGAGGTTGCACACCGCGATCTCGTCTTCCGAAGTGTTGAGGGTAATCTCGGTGCACAAGTTGGAGCTGTGCACCACGCCGGCGTGCTGCTGCGGGCTCCTCAGGTTGCAGGGATCCTTGAAGGTGATCCACGGATGCCCGGTCTCGAAGAGCATCGACAGCATCTTGCGCCACAGCTGGACCGCCGGAATCTTCTTGAAGAGCTTCAGCTCCCCGCGCGCCGCCTTGTCCTCGTAGCGCAGGTAGGCCTCTTCGAAGGCGGCGCCGAACTTCTCGTGCAGGTCGCGGCAGTCGGACGGGCTGAAGAGCGTCCAATCGGCGTTCTCCATGACCCGCCTCATGAAGAGATCCGGGATCCAGTTCGCCGTGTTCATGTCGTGCGTGCGGCGCCGGTCGTCGCCGGTGTTCTTGCGCAGCTCGAGGAATTCCTCGATATCGAGGTGCCAGGTCTCGAGGTAGGAGCAGACCGCCCCCTTTCTCTTGCCGCCCTGGTTCACCGCGACCGCGGTGTCGTTCACCACCTTGAGGAACGGCACGACGCCCTGCGACTTGCCGTTGGTGCCCTTGATATGCGAGCCGAGCGCGCGCACCGGGGTCCAGTCGTTGCCCAGGCCGCCGGCGTACTTGGCGAGCAGCGCGTTCTCCTTGATCGCCTCATAGATGCCGTCGAGATCGTCGGAGACCGTCGTGAGGTAGCAGCTCGAGAGCTGCGAGCGCAGCGTCCCGGAATTGAAGAGCGTGGGCGTCGAGCTCATGAAGACGAAGCTCGAGAGCGCGTCGTAGAACTCGACGGCCCGTGCTTCGCGATGCTCTTCCCTGAGCGCGAGCCCCATGGCGACGCGCATGAAGAATGCCTGTGGCAGCTCGATGCGCCGGCCGTGCACGTGCAGGAAGTAGCGGTCGTAGAGCGTCTGCAGGCCGAGATAGCCGAACTGCAGGTCGCGCCGCGCATCGAGCGCTTTTCCCAACGCGCGCAGGTCGAACCGGCCGAGCTCGGGATCGAGCAGCTCGGCAGCGATGCCGCGCTCGATGAACTGCGGAAAGTAGCTCGCGTAGCGGCTCGCCATGTCGGCCTGGCTCGCCGGCTCGCCGAGCACTTCGAGCCGGATGCTGTTGAGCAGCAGCCGCGCCGTGACGAAGCTGTAGGCCGGATCCTTCTCGATCAGCGCACGTGCCGCCATGACCGCGGACTTGCGCACCTCGTCCATCGGTACGCCGTCGTACAGGTCGCGCAGCGTCGTCTCGAGGATCGCCTCCGCCGAAGCGCCGGCCAGCCCTTCACAGGCGGCCTCGATCAGCGCCCGCAGGCCGTCGCGGTCGAGCGGCCGGCGATGGCCGTTCTCGACGACGTTCAGGCCGCTTTCTGCCTTCTTCGCCTGCTTCTCCTGCAGGCGCGCCTTGGCGCGCTCCTCCCGGTAGAGCACGTACGCGCGGGCGACGTCGTGCTCGCCCGAGCGCATCAGGGCAAGCTCCACCTGGTCCTGAATGTCCTCGATATGGAAGGTGCCGCCCTGCGGCTGCCGGCGCATCAACGCGGCGACGACCGCCTCGGTCAGCCCGCCGACAAGCTCGCGGATGCGCGCCGACGCGGCGCCCTGGCTGCCGTTCACGGCAAGGAAAGCCTTGGTCATGGCCACGGAAATCTTTGCCGGCTCGAAGCCCACCACTGCGCCGTTGCGCCGGATCACCTTGTAGTCGGCGTAGGGCTGGGCGCCGGCGCGCGCCGGCTCAGGAAGGGCGGCGCCGAATCCGGGGGCGACGCTGGCGTTTTCCTGAGCGATCTGCATGGTGTTCCTCCGCGGTTCAGACTACTTTGCCCTGCGCCCCGATCCCCACTAGATCTAGTGCGTCCTATGTCATCGTCGTCTACTTATTGAGGTCAGCCTACACACGGAAAAATTTTTTTGCAAGCGTGGGCACTAAATAAAGGTTGTCGGCGGTCGCCCACACCTAGATATAGTGCGATGGAACGCCCTTGCCGCAATGCAACAAGCGCCCGGCCTGTACGCAGGCCGGCGACCGATGACCCGATCTAGCGCTGAGACAGGAGCGAGAGGAAACGCGGCCAGTCGAAGCCGCGGCCCGGATCCGACTTGCGCCCGGGCGCGATGTCGCTGTGCGCGGCAACGTGGCGCAGCGGCAACGGCGCACGCAGCGCGCGCCAGAGCCGCGCGAGCGCGCGGTACTGGCCGGGCTCGAACGGCGCCGTGTCGACGCCTTCGAGCTCGATGCCGAGGGAGAAATCGTTGCAGCGGCGACGGCCGCGCCAGGTCGAAGCGCCGGCATGCCAGGCGCGGCGCCACACCGGAACGAACTGCACCAGCTCGCCGTCCCGGCGCACGAGGAAGTGGGCCGACACTCGCAACGCGGCAATGGCCTGGAAATAGGGGTGCGCCGCGGCGTCCAGCCGATTGGTGAACAGTCGCTCGATCGAGTCGCCGCCGTACTCGCCGGGCGGCAGGCTGATCGAATGCACGACCAGCAGGCTTATCTCTGCGCCGGGCGGACGCTCGTCATGATTGGCCGACTCGATGCGCCGGCAGCCGCTGCACCATCCGTCAGGATCGACTGTCATCCCGGATGCCGAGGCGCTGCATTCGGTAGCGCAGCTGCCGGAAGGTGATGCCGAGCAGCTTCGCCGCGGCGGTTCGGTTGAAGCCCGTCTTGCCGAGCGCCTCGAGGATCGCCTTGCGCTCCAGGTCGTCCAGATAGTCGGGCAGCGCCCCGGACCGCTCCGCCGCCGGCTCGACCTCGGCCGCCGCCGGCGTGAGCCGCAGGTCCTCGACGCCAATCTCTGCGCCGGCCGAGAGCGCCACGGCACGCTCGAGGATGTTCTCCAGCTCGCGGATGTTGCCGGGGAAATCGTAGCCTGCCAGCGCCTCGACGGCTTCCGCCGTCAGCTTCGCCGCCGGCGCCCCCGACAGCGCGCCGATGCGCTCGAGGATCGACGCGGCGATGACCGGCACGTCTTCGCGGCACTCGCGCAGCGGCGGCATCGCGAGCTCGATGACGTTGATGCGATAGAAGAGGTCCTGGCGGAACTTGCCCGCGGCGACCAGCGCGGCCAGCTTCTGGTGCGTGGCGCAGATGATGCGCACGTCCACCGGGTCCTCCTGCGTGGCGCCGACCTTGCGCACGCGCTTCTCCTGGATCGCGCGCAGCAGCTTCACCTGCATGGCGAGCGGCAGCTCGGCGAGCTCGTCGAGGAAGAGCGTCCCGCCGTTGGCCGCCTGGAAGAAGCCCTCGCGGTCCTCGGCCGCGCCGGTGAAGGCGCCCTTCTTGTAGCCGAAGAACTCGCTCTCCATCAGCGTCTCAGGGATGGCGCCGCAGTTGACCGGGACGAAAGGCCGGTCGCGGCGCGCGCCGTTCTCGTGGATGAGGCGCGCAGCGAGCTCTTTGCCGCTGCCCGACTCGCCCGAAATGTAGACCGGGGCCTGGGTGCGCGCGAGCTTGCCGATCATCTCGCGCACGTGCACGAGCGGCGCGCTTTCGCCGAGCAGCCGCTGGCCCTTGGCGGGCGGCTCGGCGCGGTCGGCGAGCGAGAGCGCCGAGCGCACGAGCGCGCGCAGCTGATCGAGCCCGACCGGCTTCGAGACGTAGTCGAAAGCGCCCGCCTTGAGGGCCGCCACCGCGTTCTCCGCACTGCCGTAAGCGGTGATCACGGCGACCGGGGTGTCGTTGGCGAGCGCCGCGATGTGGCGCACCAGCTCGAGCCCTTCCCCGTCGCCGAGACGCATATCGGTGAGGCAAAGCTCGAAGCGCTCTGCCTTCAGCCGCTCCTTCGCCTCGGCGATGCTGCCGACGCTCTGCACGCCGAGCCCCATGCGCACGAGCGTGATCTCGAGCAGCTCCCGGATGTCGGGCTCGTCATCGACCACGAGCACCTGGGCGATGCGTCCGCCGTCGCGAGCGCGCTCGCCTGGACGGTCGCTCTTTCTCATGCCGGACGCGCCTCCCGGCAGAGCAGGCGGAAATGCGCGCCCGGGACGTCGGCGACGTATTCCAAGCTCGCTTGGTTGGCCGCGCAAAGCTCTCGCGCGAGATACAGGCCGAGCCCGGTGCCCTTCGCTTCGGTGGTGAAGAACGGCTCGAACAGGTGGCCGCGGCTCGACGCGGGCACCCCCGGTCCGTTGTCGATGACGCTCAGCTCCACCCGGCCGCCGTAGGCGCGCAGCGCGACGCGCACCGCGCCGGGCGCGGGCCGCGCGTAACGCATGGCGTTGCTCAGCAGGTTCCAGAGCACCTGCCGCAGATGGTCGGGGTCGAACTCGAC
>DASQYN010000387.1:0-7473 GCA_035639215.1 Burkholderiales bacterium | reverse complement strand
TTACCCAGCGCTCGTAGATGCGGTTGGCGATCTCGCCCAGGCGCGCGAGCCGCGCGTCGATGTCGCGCCGGATCTCCGAGGGGTCCTGAACGCCCGGGCTGGCGCGGCTCTCGGCGATCTCGCGTGCGCCGCTCTCGAGCCAGCTCTCGATCAGCTCGCGCGTCATCTCGACGTGGCACTGCATGCCGAAGTGCTTGCCGAGCGCGAACGCCTGGTTCGCGCAGTGCGCGTTCTCCATCACGCGCGTGCCGCCCGGCGGAATGCTGAAGGTCTCGCCGTGCCAGTGGAACGACTCGAAGCCCTGCGCCTCGCCGGCCCCGGCGTCGCCCATCCAGCTTCGCGCCACCTCGTTGTCGCAGACGCGCACCTCGCCCCAGCCGATCTCCTTCACGGCGTTCGCCTTGACCACGCCGCCGAGCGCCTTCGACATGAGCTGGCCGCCGAGGCAATGGCCGAGCAGCGGCACGTCCTTGCGTACTGCGTCACGCGCGAGCTCGAGCGCGGGCGCTATCCACGGCAGGGAATCGTTCACGCTCATGGGCCCGCCCATGAAGACCAGCCCGGAATATTTCCGCGCGTCGCGCGGCACGCTCTCGCCGGCGTCGAGCTTGACCACCTGCCACTCGATTCCCCGGCGCGCGAGGTAGGTGGCAAAATAGCCCGGCCCTTCGGTCGAGGACGCGCGAAATATGGCAACCGGCTTCATGGCGCGCAATTGTATGGCGGTCCTGCTGCTCTTCGCCTGCGGCGCGGCGAGCGCCGAGCAGGTCGCGCTGATCGGCGTCATCGGCCGCAAGGCCGCGGTGCTCGCCCTCGACGGCGGCGAGCCGAAGACGGTGAAGCTCGGACAGACCTGGAACGGCATCACCGTGCTCGAGGTGGAGCACGACAACGCGACGATCGAGAGAGAGGGCAGGAAAGAGGTGCTGCGCCTCACCGCCCACTATCGCGGCGCGCCGCCGCCGGTGTCGCAGGCCGCCGTGGTCCTGCCCGCCGACGGCCGCGGCCACTTCTTCGCCGAAGGGCAGGTGAACGGGCTGCCGCTTCGCTTCCTCGTCGACACCGGCGCTTCGATGGTCGTCCTGCCGGCCGCCGACGCACGGCGCCTCGGCGTCGACTACGTGAAGGCGCCCAAGACGCGCGTGCTGACCGCCGGCGGCGCCATCAGCGCCTACCTCGTGACGCTCGACCGAGTGAAGGTCGGCAGCATCGAGCTGAACGGCATCGACGGCCTGGTGGTCGAGGAAGGCGCGCCGATCGCGCTGCTCGGCATGAGCTTCCTCAACCGCGTCGAGATGCGCCGCGACGGCGACTCGATGACCCTGATCCGGCGCTTCTGATGCGCCGCGGCGCGCTTGCCTTCCTCGTCGTGGTCTCTGCGTCCTGCGCCGGCGCGCCGCCGAAGACGGTCAGCATGGCGTGCGACAACCCGAGCAACCCCAAGGACAGCCCGAGCTTCGTCATCGACAACGTCGGCAGCCGGGTCGTCGGCGCGGTGCAGATGTGGAATTTCAGTGCGGCGAAGATCGAGTGGCTCGACGACAAGGGCTACAACTACTCCTTCGACCCGCAGACGAAGCAGCTGCACCGCGTCTATCCGCGGCTCAACATCGGCTACCTCTTCGACTGCCACGCCACCGCGCAGACGTACTAGCGCGGCTTTCCCGGCACGAGCGGCACGAACCTCACGGGCAGCACTGCGCGCTCGTCGTAGCCGCCGTCGGCGCGCCGGATGACGAGCTTGAGCTCCTGGTGCCAGTCGCCGACTGGGATGACCATCCGCCCGCCCGGCTTCAGCTGATCGACGAGCGCGCGCGGAACGCTCGGCGCGGTTGCGGCGACGACGATCGCGTCGAAGGGCGCCTTCTCTGGCCAGCCGGCGTAGCCGTCTCCGGTCCTGACTTCCACGTTCTTGTAGCCCAGCGCCTTGAGATTGGCCTCCGCGCTCTTCGCCAGCGAGCCGACGATCTCGATGCTGTAGACCTGCCTTGCGATCTCGGCGGCGACCGCGGCCTGATAACCCGAGCCGGTTCCCACGTCCAAGACCACGCTCTCTGAATTCAATTCAAGCAAATCCGTCGAGAGCGCGACAATGTACGGCTGAGAGATCGTCTGTCCGCTGCCGATCGGCAGCGGCCGGTTCTGGTAAGCCGAGGCGCGCTCGCCCGGCGGCACCAGGCGATGGCGCTCCACTTTCGCCATCGCCGCGCGGACGGCCGGCGACATCGCGGCGAGGCCGGTCTCCGAGCGCGTCTCGGCATACATGGCGTCGACCTCGGCCACCATGCGCGCGCGCAGCGCCGCGAAGTCGTCGCTCTGAGCATTTCCCGCCATGACCTGGCCCAGTAGCCCGAGAAGGAAGCCCCTTACCGCGACTGCGCGCGTTTGTTCCTCTCGATGAGCGCGTAGGCGCTGTGGTTGTGGATCGACTCGAAGTTCTCCGACTCGACCACGTAGGCCTCGATGCGCTCGTCGAGATTGAGCACCGAGGCGACATCGCGCACCAGGTCCTCGACGAACTTCGGGTTGTCGTAGGCGCGCTCGGTGACGAACTTCTCGTCGGGGCGCTTGAGCAGGCCGTAGAGCTCGCTCGAGGCCTGCTTCTCGACCAGGTCGACGATCTCCTCGATCCACACGAACTCGCTGGTGCGCGCGGTGACGGTGACATGCGAGCGCTGGTTGTGCGCGCCGCGCGCGGAGATCTTCTTCGAGCACGGGCAGAGGCTCGTCACCGGCACCAGCACCTTCATGGTGAAGCTCGCCTTCTTGCGGCGGATCACGCCGGTGAAGGTCACCTCGTAGTCCATCAGGCTCTTCACTGCGGAGACCGGCGCGCGTTTCTCGATGAAGTAAGGAAACGACATCTCGATGCGGCCTTCCTCGGCCTCGAGCTTTTCCACCATCTCGCGCAGCATCACCTGGAAGGTCTCGACCGTGATCTCGCGCTCGTGCGCCTCGAGGATCTCGACGAAGCGCGACATGTGCGTGCCCTTGAAGTGGTGCGGCAGGCCGACGTACATGTTGAACATCGCGATGGTGTGCTGCACGCCGCCCGAGCGCTCCGAGATGCGCACCGGGTGGCGGATCGCCTTGATGCCCACCTGATCGATGTCGAGCTTGCGCGAGTCGGGGCTCGCCTGGACGTCGGGAATTTCCTGGAGATCGCGCGCTTTCATTGCCTCGATTTTACTCCGACTGAATTACTCGGACATTCCTCAGCGCCGTCGTTCCCGCGTGCGCCGTCGTTCCCGCGCAGGCGGGAACCCCGTTAAAACTGGGCCTCCGCCTTCGCGGGGGAGACGAGTCAAATCTTGCCCAGCGCCTTGTCGATGGAAGCGCGGATGCCCTCGGCGTCGAGGCCGAGCGAGGCGAGGAGCCGCGCCGGATCGCCGTGGTCGATGAAACGGTCCGGCAACCCCAGCATGAGAATCTCGTTGTTGAGATTCGAAGAGCAAAGAATCTCGCAAACCGCGCTACCCGCGCCGCCCATCACCTGGTGCTCTTCCACGGTAACGATTAGACGATGCGTCCCCGCCAGGCGTTTCACGAGCTCGGCATCGAGCGGCTTGACGAAACGCATGTTGGCGACCGTGGCGTCGAGCGCCTCGGCGGCTTCGAGGGCGGGCTTGAGCATCGAGCCGAAGGCCAGGATGGCGATGTCCTTTCCGGCCCTCCTGACCTCCCCCTTACCGATGTCAAGGGAATTCAATTCAAGTCCCGCTTCGCCGAGCGCGGCGCCGCGCGGATAGCGCACCGCGGCCGGGCCGTCGTGCTGGAAGCCGGTGGTGAGCATGGCGCGGCATTCCGCGGCGTCGGAAGGCGCCATGACCACGAGGTTCGGTACCGTGCGCAGGTACGCGAAATCGAAGGCGCCGTTGTGCGTCGCGCCGTCGCCGCCGACCAGCCCGCCACGATCGAGCGCGAAGAGCACCGGCAGGTCCTGGATCGCCACGTCGTGGATCAGCTGATCGTAGCCGCGCTGCAGGAACGTCGAATAGATCGCGAGGACGGGCTTCACGCCCTCGCAGGCGAGCCCCGCGGCGAAGGTGACCGCGTGCTGCTCGGCGATGCCGACGTCGAAGTAGCGCTCGGGAAAGCGCTGCGAGTACTCCACCATGCCCGAGCCCTCGCGCATCGCCGGGGTGATCGCCACCAGGCGCGAATCGCGCTCGGCCATGTCGCACAGCCACTGGCCGAAGACTTGCGAATACGTAGGCCTTGCCGAAGCCGTCTTTTGCAGGCCCTGCGCCGGATCGAACTTGCCCGGGCCGTGGTAGGCGATCGGGTCTTCCTCGGCGAGCTTGTAGCCCTGGCCCTTGCGCGTGACGACGTGCAGGAACTGCGGGCCCTTGAGCTTGCGGATGTTCTGCAGCGTCGGCACCAGCGCGTCGAGGTCGTGGCCGTCGATCGGGCCGATGTAGTTGAAGCCGAATTCCTCGAACAGCGTCGAGGGCGTGACCATGCCCTTCACGTGTTCCTCGGCGCGGCGCGCCAGCTCCCAGACGCCGACGCGCTTCAGCAGGTGCTCGCTCGCGCGCCGGGCGCTCGAATAGAGGCGGCCGGAAAGCAGGCGCGCGAGGTAGTTCGTGAGCGCGCCCACCGGCGGCGAGATCGACATCTCGTTGTCGTTGAGGATGACGAGCAGATCGACATCCATCGCGCCCGCGTTGTTCATCGCCTCGTACGCCATGCCGGCCGACATCGCGCCGTCGCCGATCACCGCGATGCAGCGGCGCGGCTCCTGCTTCATTTTCGAAGCCGCCGCCATCCCGAGCGCCGCCGATATGGAGGTCGACGAGTGCGCGGTGCCGAAGGTGTCGTACCTGGACTCGGCGCGGCGCGGGAAGCCGGAGATGCCGTCGATCATGCGCAGCCGGGCCATTGCCTCGCGCCGGCCGGTGAGGATCTTGTGCGGGTAGGTCTGGTGGCCGACGTCCCAGACGATGCGGTCCTCCGGCGTGTCGAAGACGTAGTGCAGCGCGATCGTCAGCTCGACGGTGCCGAGGTTCGAGGAGAGATGCCCGCCGGTTTTCGACACCGATTCGAGGACGAACGCGCGCAGCTCGTCGGCGAGCCGGCGCAGCTGGCGGCGCTCAAGCCGCCGCAGCTGCGAGGGGTCGTCGATCGTCTTCAGGAGCTCGTACATCGTCGGGTCGAAGCCCTCGGCGGGGAGCTCGCCGGTAAACGCGGTCATCGAACCTAGAATTTTCGCAGAACAATGAAGTCCGCGAGCGACCCGAGCTTCGCGCCGCGCGCGCCGAGGCCCTCCAGGGCGGCATGCGCTTCGCCGCGCAGCTCCTGCGCCAGGCGGCGCGCCGCGGCCGGCCCCATCGCCGCGACGTAGGTCGGCTTGCCCTGTCTCTCGTCCTTGCCGGCGGTCTTGCCAAGCGTAGCCGTGCTCGCCTCGGCATCGAGCACGTCATCGACCACCTGGAAGGCGAGGCCGATCGCCTTGGCATAGCGGTCGAGCGCGGCTTTCTCCCGCTCGGGAAGCGGCCGCCCGCAGCCGGCGCCGAGCAGCACCGCGGCGCGGATCAGCGCGCCGGTCTTGTGGATATGCATGAACTCGAGCTCCGCCACGGCGAGGGTCCTGCCGGTCGACTCCAGGTCGATCTGCTGCCCGCCCGCCATGCCGCGCGAGCCCGCCGCGACGGCGAGCAGGCGCACCATTTCCAGCTGAGTTTGAGCGCTCTCGGCGAGCCTAAGCTCCGACAGAACTTGAAAAGCCAGAGACTGCAGCGCATCGCCGACCAGCAGCGCCGTCGCCTCGTCGTATTCCACGTGCACGGTCGGCTTGCCCCGGCGCAGGACATCGTCGTCCATACAGGGCAGGTCGTCATGCACGAGCGAGTAGGTATGGATAAGCTCGACGGCGGCCGCCGCTGTCTCGACGCGCTCGACGGCGGCCTCGCTCACCTCCGCGGCGGCGAACGCGAGGAGCGGCCGCACCCGCTTGCCGCCGCCGAGCACCGCGTAGCGCATCGCTTCGTGCAGGCGCATCGGCGCCACGTGGGCCGCCGGGAGCAGGCGCGAAAGCATAGCTTCCGTGCGCGCCTGGATGCCCATCATCCAGGCCTGAAAGTCGGCGTCGGTCACGCGCCGTTTTCGCCTTCGTCCCGGTTTTCCGAATCCGCTGCCGACTCATTGGCCAAATGAGCGCGCAACTCCAGGGGCTTGAGCACCTCGCCTTCCAGGATTTTCACCTGCTGCTGCGCCGCTTCCAGCCGTTGCTGGCAGAAGCGCGCGAGCTCGAGACCGCGCTTGTGCGTGGCGAGCGCCTGCTCGAGCGAGAGCTCGCCCGATTCCATCCGCTCGACGACTTTCTCCAGCTCGGCGAGAGCTTTCTCGAACGAGAGCTCCCCTGAAGGCGCATTCATCTTTTGGTAAGATACTGTTTTTCTAAGGCCTTTACAACGAATGGCGGACATTTCGACCCTCGGGCGAGTGCAACCGGCGAGCTGCCAGTTGCCGGTGTCGTGGTATTTCGATCCGGCGATCTTCGAGCTGGAGAAGCGCCTGCTCTTCGACGCCGGGCCGAACTACGTCGGCCATGAGCTGATGGTCCGCGAGCCGGGCGACTACCACACGCTTGCCTGGGACGCTCACGCGCGCATGCTCGTGCGCAATAGCGCGGGCTCCATCGAGCTGCTCTCGAACGTCTGCCGCCATCGCCAGGCGATCATGCTCGAAGGCCGCGGCAACGTGCCGAACATCGTCTGCCCGGTGCACCGCTGGACCTACGACCTGAAGGGCGAGCTGCTCGGCGCGCCGCGCTTCGCCGAAAGCCCGTGCGTCAAGCTGCACTCGACGCCGCTCACGAGCTGGCACGGCCTGCTCTTCACCGGGCCGCGCGATCCGCACGCCGACCTGGCGAAGATCAGCACCGCCGCGGACTGGGATTTCAGCGGCTACGTGCTCGACTCCGTGCGCATCGACGAGTACGACATCAACTGGAAGACCTTCATCGAGACCTACCTGGAGGTCTACCACGTCGACTATTTCCATCCCGGTCTAGGCAACTTCACCGACTGCGACAACTTCACCGTCGACTACGGTAGCGACTACTCGGTGCAGATCGTCGCCGCCAAGTCCGCGCTCGCCAGGCCCGGCACGCCTGTCTATCGGAAATGGCACGACGTGTGCCTGAAATTCCTCGACGGCGCGACGCCCAAGCAGGGCGCGCTCTGGATGACCTACTACCCTGGTCTGATGCTCGAGTGGTATCCGAACGTGCTCATCGTCTCGCACCTCATTCCGCGCTCGCCGACGCGCACCACCAACGTCGTCGAGTTCTACTATCCGGAGGAAATCGCCGCGTTCGAGCGCGAGTTCGTCGACGCGCAGCAGGCCGCGTACGTCGAGACCGCCCTCGAGGACGAGGAGATCTGCGAGCGGCTCGACCGCGGCCGCCGCGCGCTCTACGAGCGGGGGCTCGACGACGCGGGCCCGTACCAGTCGCCGATGGAAGACGCC
>DASQYN010000386.1:0-4154 GCA_035639215.1 Burkholderiales bacterium | reverse complement strand
GTCGCCGAGCCGATGCGCCACGCGCGGCTTTGCCTCGCCGGCGACGCGGCGCATATCGTGCCGCCGACCGGTGCCAAGGGTTTGAATCTGGCTGTCTCGGACGTTTACTACCTGGCACGCGCCATCGGCGCCTATTACAGGGACGGGAGCGAAAACCTCATCGAAGGGTACAGCATCACCGCGCTGCGGCGCGTCTGGGCCTCGGTGCGCATCTCGTGGTACCTGACGATGCTGCTGCACCGCTTCCCGGCGGCGAGCGATTTCGACCAGCGCGCCCAGGAATATGAACTGGAGTACCTGAGCCGCTCGCCGGCCGCGCAGGTCGCGCTCGCGCAGGAGTACGCCGGGCTGCCGCTCGAGGATTAGCATGGAGGCGCTCATGAGCCGCGTACCGCCGGTGCAGTTCAGCCACGTCGGGCTGTTCGTCCGCGACCTGGAGCGCATGGAGCGCTTCTACACCGGGTTCCTCGGCTTCGTGACGAGCGACCGCGGCAACCTCGGCGAGGCGCGCCTCGTGTTCCTCTCGCGCGACCCGCGCGACCACCACCAGATCGTGCTGGTGAGCGGCCGGCCGGAAGAGGCGCGCTTCTCCGTCGTCAACCAGGTCTCGCTGCGCGTCGAGGGCCTTGCGGCGCTGCGCTACTTCAAGGACCACGCCGCGGCGCACGGCGCGAGCGACGTGCAGCCGGTGAGCCACGGCAACGCGCTCTCGGTCTACCTGCGCGACCCGGAGCTCAACCGGGTCGAGCTCTTCATGGACACGCCTTGGTACGTCACCCAGCCGCTGCGCGAGCCGCTCGACCTCTCGCTGCCGGACAAGGAGCTGTGGCGCCGCGCCGAGGCGCAGGCGCGCCGCCTGCCCGGCTTCCGTCCGCTGGCGGAGTGGCAGCGCGAGTTCGCAGAGCGGTTGCGCCGGGGCTGAGCGGCGCGCTTAGAATCGGCCGACTTCCTTCCCGGACTTCCGCATGAAACTCGCCACCTTCAAGACCGCGCAGGGCCAGGGCTACGGCATCGTCACCGCGAAAGGCATCGTCGACCTGAAGCGCTACATCGGCAACCGCTTCGCCGACCTGAAGGCGCTGATCGGCGGCAACGCCTTCGCCGAGGCGCAGAAGCACGCGAACGAGGCGCCCGACTACCAGGCCTCCGACATCACCTGGCTGCCGGTGATTCCCAACCCGGACCGGATCCTCTGCGTCGGCCTGAACTACCAGGACCACGTCGTCGAGACCGGACGCGACAACACCGAGCAGCCGGCGATCTTCATCCGGCTTCCCGAGTCGCAGGTCGGCCACAAGCAGCCGATCCTGCGGCCGCGCGAATCGAAGAACCTCGACTTCGAGGCGGAGATCGCGGTCGTCATCGGACGCGGCGGAAGAAGGATTTCCCAGAAGGAAGCGTGGGGCCACATCGCCGGCTACTCCTGCTACAACGACGGCTCGGTGCGCGACTGGCAGCGGCACACCATCCAATGGACCGCCGGCAAGAACTTCGCGAAGACTGGCGGCTTCGGCCCCTGGATGGTGACCGCCGACGAGATTCCGCCCGGGACGAAGATGACGCTGTCCTGCCGGCTGAACGGCGAGCAGATGCAGCACGCCAACACCGACCAGATGATCTTCAAGATCCCGAAGATCATCGAGTACGTCTCGGCCTGGACGACGCTCGCGCCGGGCGACGTGCTGGTCACCGGCACGCCGGGCGGGGTCGGCGCGCGGCGCACCCCGCCGGTCTGGATGAAGCCCGGCGACAAGGTGGAGATCGAGATCGACAAGGTCGGCGTCCTCGAGAACACCATCGCCGACGATTAGGAGCGAGGCCATGACCAAGGATGAACTTCGCAAGCTGGAAGACCGCCGCTACAAGGCGATGTGCGACGCCGACGCCAAGGCGCTCGACGAGCTGCTCGCCGACTCGCTGGTGTACACGCATTCGTACGGCGGCGCCGATTCCAAGGCGAGCTACCTCGACGGCATCCGCTCGAAGAAGTGGCAATACCGCAAGATCGAGCGCCCCCAGGAGAACATCCAGCTGCACGGCGACTGCGCCGTCGTCACCGGCCAGGTACGCATCGAGCTCATGTCCGAAGGCAAGCCGAAGACGCTGAACAGCGCCTACACCAACGTGTGGATCAGGGGCACGAAGGGCTGGCAGATGGTCGCCTGGCAATCGACGCCGCTGCCGGCGTAAAGGGGACATGAGATGGGCATTCGTTTCCTGAAAATTGCTCTGACCCCTTTTCTCGCTTTGGCGCTTTGCGCCGGGGCGGCCGCGCAGGGCTATCCGTCGAAGCCGATCCGCTTCGTGGTCAGCTTCCCCCCGGGCGGCAGCTCGGACCTCATCGCGCGCGCCGTCGCGCCGTTCCTGTCGAATCGCCTCGGCCAGCCGGTGGTGGTGGAGAACAAGCCCGGCGCGGGCGGCATGATCGGCGTCGACGCCGTGGCGAAGGCGCCGCCCGACGGCTACACGATCGGCCTCGCCGCGGCGGGCGCGCTCTCGTCCAATGTGAGCCTCTACCCGAAGATGCCGTTCGACCCGCAGAAGGACCTCGCGCCGATCTCGACGCTCGCCATGATTCCGTTCTTCCTCGTCGCCCACCCTTCGATGCCGCCGACGCTCAAGGAGGTCCTCGAGCTGTCGAAGAAGCAGGACCTCTCGTACGGCCACGGCGGCAACGGCTCGACCATGCATCTCGCCGGCGAGCTGCTCAACATGCTGGCGCACGTGAAGATCCAGCCCGTCGCCTACAAGGGCAGCGGACCGGTCTCGGCCGACGTGCTCGGCGGCCAGGTGCCGCTCGGCGTGGTGGACGTGCCTTCGGCGATCTCCGCCGTGAAAGCGGGCAAGCTGCGCGCGCTCGCGGTCACCTCCAAGCGGCGCATCGAGGCGGCGCCCGACGTGCCGACCTTCGAGGAGGCGGGCGTGCCGGGCTACGAGGCGATCGGCTGGTTCGGGGTCGTCGCGCCGAAGGATACGCCGCACGCCATCGTCGAGAAGCTGAACGGCGATATCCGGATGGCCTTGAGCGACCCGGAGATCCGCAGCCGCGCCATCGCCGCCGGCACCGAGCCGCTCGCCACCACGCCGGAAGAGTTCGCGACGATGATCCGCGAAGAGACGAAGAAGTGGGCGGAAGTCATCAAGGAAGGGCACATAACGCTGCAATAAGAACGCTGCCATGACACGCTCGCCGGTCGTCGACGTCCACACCCACATGCTGACGAAGGAGTGGCTTGCGCTCCTCGAGCAGCACGGCGGGCGCTACACGCTGAAGGAAGTCCTGGGCGGCCTGCGCGCCATCCACCTCGACGGCTCGCCCTTCATGACCCCGGTGCCGAACATGTTCGACTGGGAGGCGCGCATCGCCAACATGAACAAGGCGCGCGTCGACATCGCCGTCACCTCGCTCTCCTGCCCGAACGTCTTCTGGGGCAGCCCCGAGGTGAGCCTCAAGGCGGCGCGGGTGATGAACGACGACATGGCCAAGGCGCAGCAGACCTGGCCGGACCGGATCCGCTGGTTTGCCTCGCTCCCCTGGCAACATGAAAAGCTCGCCCTCGAAGAGCTGGCTCGCGCCTGCGGCAACGGAGCGGTCGGCGTCATGGTGCTCGCCAACATCGGCGGCCAGCATCTCACGGACGAGTCGTTCAGGAAGATCTGGGCCGAGATCGACCGCCGGGGCCTTCCGGTGCTGGTGCACCCGAGCGCGCCGCCGGGAAGCAGGGAGCTCGGCATGCACGAGTTCCAGCTCACCGCGCCGATCGGCTTCACCTTCGACACCTCGCTCGCCATCGCGCGCTGCATCTTCGACGGCTTCTTCGACCGCTTCCCGAGCCTGAAGATGATCGCCTCGCACGGCGGCGGCGCGCTGCCCTTCCTCGTCGGCCGGCTCGACATCTGCTGGGACAATATTCCCGCCGCGCGCGCAAAGACCGCCGAGCCGCCGCGCAATTACCTCCGTCGCGTCTACGCCGACAGCGTGCTGTTCCGCCAGGATGCGCTCGACATGGCGGTGTCGGTCTTCGGTACCGACAACGTCCTCTACGGCTCCGACTACCCGCACACCATCGGCGACATGGCCGGCTGCCTCTCGCGCGTCGACGCCCTGCCCGGCGACGTGCGGGAAAAGGTTCGTGGCTTCAACGCCCAGCGCA
>DASQYN010000385.1:0-3196 GCA_035639215.1 Burkholderiales bacterium | reverse complement strand
AGCAGGAACGACATCATGCAGCGCGTGTAGTCGAGCGCGAGCGCGTACGGGTCGTCGAGGCGCATCGAGCTCTGGATGGCGTCGCCCCCGACATGCAGGGTCCTGACGCCGCGCGACTCACTGACCGCTATGGACGACTTCGGCTTTGCCAATGAGCACCCAGATGCAGGCGGCGGCGACGAAGGAGAAGAACGCGCCGCAGAGAATCGGCAGGTCGTAGGCGCCCAGGAGATCGTAGGCCACGCCGGCGAGCCAGGGGCCGATCAGCGTGCCGACGCCCGCCCCGGTGTAGAGGCAGCCGATGATTCCCGACACGGCACGCGCGCCGTAGAAGTCCATGACGATGGTCGGCATCAACGCGACATAGCCGCCGTAGAAGGCGCCGAAGGCGAGCGCGAAGAGCGCGAGCAGCCACCACGCGCTCGCCAGCCACCAGACGACGAGCATCACCCCGAGGCCCGAGTACATGGCGACGAGCGAAGGCATGCGGCCCAGGCGATCGGCCAACCCGCCGATCGTGAATCGCCCGAGCAGGCTGCCCAGGCCGATCAGGCTGACGAGCGTCACCCCCTGCGCGGCGCTGTAGCCGAGGTCCTGCGCATAAGGCCCGAGGTGCACCATCGGCACGAAAAGGCCGATGCAGCTCGCGACGCCCGAGGCGTAGAGCAGCCAGAAATGGCGCGTCTTCAAGGCCTCCTTCAAGGACACTCCGGACAGCGCTCCAGTGCGCCGCACCAGCGGCGCCTCTCTCAGCGATGCGGCGGCGATCCCGCCGAGAACCAGCGCGAAGACGGCGAGCGCTACGTAGGCGCCGCGCCAGCCGAAGAGCGAGATCCACCACGCGGCGAGCAGCGGCCCGGCGATGTTGCCCGCGCCGATGCCGGCCACCGCGAGGCCGGAGGCGAAGGCGCGGTTCGCGCCGAACCAGGGCTGCACCGCGCCGACGGAAGGGACGTACACCAGGCCGACGCCGAGGCCGACGCCGATCGAGTAGCTCGCGTAGAGCATCCCGATCGACTGCGCGCGGCTCGCGAGCCAGAGCGCGCCGGCGAGGCAGGCCACGCCCACGAGCGCGACGCGCCGCGCGCCGAAGCGGTCGGCGAGCATGCCGCCCGGCGCGCCGAGGAGAAACCACAGGAATGCCGCGACCGAGAAGACGAGCGCGATGTGGCCGCGCGCGGCGCCGAACTCGGCGGCGAAGGCGCCGAAGAAAGCAGCGAAGGAGTACGCGGCGGCGAAGCCGAGGAACATCAGGGTGAAGGCCGCCGCCACTACGACCCACGCATAGCGTGGCGCCACCGCGCCGTAGCGGGGCTGGCTCAAAGGGCCGCGACCACCTCGACTTCGAGGAGCAGCTCGGGCTGCACCAGCCGCGTCACGCCGACCAGCGTGCTCGCCGGGAGCTGGCCCGCCTTGAGATGGCGATTGCGGATGTCGCGGAACGCCGCGACGTTCGCCTCGTCCATGCCCACCATGTAGGCGTTCATCTTGATCACGTCGCCCCAGCCGGCGCCGTTCGCCGCGAGCACCGTGCTCACGTTCTTGAAGACCTGCTCGCACTGCGCGCGCATGTCGCCCGCGCCGACCACTTTGCCGTCCGCCCCCCAGCTCACCTGTCCGGAGACATAGACCAGCTTCCCCGGCCCCGCCACGCTCACCGCGTGCGAATAGAAGCGCGGCGCCGCGCCGAGCTCTTTCGGATTGACGTATTGCTTGTTCATTGCCTCCCCCGCGCATGCCCCCGCGAAGGCGAGGGTCGTCCCCGCGAAGGCGGGGATCCAATTACCCCGTTATTGTGCGGGCGGATCGGGCGCTTCGGGAATGCGCTTTCGCAGCGCGTCGACGGCATGCGGCGAGAGCCGCAGCGTCACCTGGCAGCCGTCGGCGTCCTGGAAGACGAGCAGGGCTTCGCCGGTGTCCTCGTGGTCGTCGCTCTCCCGGAAGTCGATCAGCTCGACGAGGCCGAACGGGTAGTAGATAGACAGCGCATGCGACGTGGGCAAGTGCCTCCTGGCACGCCCACGGTAGGACGGCTCACATTACATTTAAAGCACGGCGCCGCGGGCGCTGACCGGCCAGACGGCTTCGACCCGGTCGCCGCGGTATGCGACGTACCAGTCGTGGAGGTTGACCGTCGGGTCGCAGTGCCCGGGCACGAGGAGCAGCTTCTCGCCGAGCCCCGGCGCCGGCGCGCCGGCCGCGATCTCCACCCAGCCGTGCTCGTCCGAAGCGCTGCGGTAGACGAGGCCCGGCCGCTGCCAGACCTCGGGCATGCCCGAATCCACGCTCGAGGCCTTGAGCCCGGCGTCGACGATCGCGCGGTCCGGCGCCGGCCGGCTCATCACCGTGGTGAGGACGAAGAGCGCGTGGCTAAAGCGCGGCAGCGGCGCCGCCCATTCGTTCCTCGCGTAGTCGGCGTCCATGAATGCGTAGGAGCCAGGCTGGATCTCGTCCCAGGCGCCCGATTCGACCTCCAGCATGTAGGTGCCGCTTCCCGCGCCGGTGACGATCGGACACTCGATTCCGTTCTTTTTCAGTAATGTTTTTGTCTCGGCCACCTTGTCTTTCGCCGCCGCGATCGCCGCGCACCGCTCGGCGAGCGAGCGCACGTGCTGGGCGCGCCCGTGATAGGCCTGGAGCCCCGCGAATCTCAGATGCGGGAATTTTTTTATTGCGGAGGCGAGCGCCAAGGCCCCATCGGGATCGGTGCCGCAACGGCGCATCCCCACTTCCAGCTCCACGTACACGTCGCACTGCGCTCCCGACTCGGCGAGCGCGCGAAGCGCGTCGGGGTGGTCGACGCACACGCCGATCTTCGCCCGGCGCGAGAGCGCCGCGAGGCGTGAGAGCTTCGGCGCGCCGACGACTTCGTTGCTGATCAGCACGTCGCCGATGCCGCCTTCGACGAGCACCTCGGCTTCCGAGACCTTCTGGCAGCACATGCCGACCGCGCCGGCGGCAATCTGGCGCTTCGCGATGTCGACCGACTTGTGCATCTTGGCGTGCGGCCGCACGCGAACTTGCCTCTTTCCCAGAGACTCGTGAAGAGCCCGCAGATTCGCCTCGAAGGCGTCGAGGTCGAGAACCAGCGCCGGCGTGTCGATGTCGGAGAAAGCCTGTCCGACCTCCGCCGGCGCTCGGCTCATGCGGCGACCGGCTGCTTCCGCCGATGCAGGGCGAACCAGACGAGCGCGAC
>DASQYN010000384.1:0-5654 GCA_035639215.1 Burkholderiales bacterium | reverse complement strand
CTGCAGGAAGCGGCGAGCGACTTCGTCGCCCGTCATGGCGCGCCGGACCTGGTGGTCGCCAATGCCGGAATCGCCGCCGGCACGGCCGGCGAGGCGCTCGACGATGTCGCGAAGCTGCGCCGCGTCCTCGAAGTCAATGTCGTCGGCCTCGCCGCCACGCTCGCGGCGTTCGCACCCGCGATGCGCGCCGCGGGACGCGGCACGCTCGCCGGCATCGCCAGCGTCGCCGGCTTTCGCGGCCTGGCGGGCAACGGTGCCTACAGCAGCTCGAAGGCGGCGGCGCGCATCTGGATGGAGAGCCTGCGCACCGAGCTCCACGGCTCGGGCGTCGCAGTCGTGTGCGTCTGTCCCGGCTACATCGACACGCCGATGACGCGCGTCAATCGCTTTCGCATGCCGTTTCTCCTGAGCGCCGAGGAAGCCGCGCCGCGCATCGCTCGCGCCATCGCGGCGCGCCGGCGCGTCGCGGTGATTCCGTGGCAGATGGCGTTGGCTTCGCTCGCGCTGCGTGCCCTACCCGGCTGGCTCTACGACCGCCTCGCCGCTCGGGCCCCTCGCAAGCCGCAGGGGTTCACTTGAGGCGCAGCATCGCGTAGCTTCCCGGCGCATCCTCGATCGCGTCCTTAGGCGCGCGCGCGGGAACGCGGTCGGGGCCGTTCTGGGCGTCGATCCACTTCTGCCAGTCCTCCCACCACGAGCCAGGGTGCTTCGTGGCGGTGGCGAACCACTCGTCGGCGCTCGGCGGATTCGCATCGTTGGTCCAGTAGTGGTACTTCTTCGCCGCGGGCGGATTGACGATGCCGGCGATGTGCCCCGAGCCGCCGAGGACGAAGCGCACCGGCCCGCCGAGATAGCGCGAGCCCTTGTAGGTGGTCTTCCACGGCGCGATGTGGTCTTCGACCGTGGAGATGAAGTAGCTCGGCAGCTTGACCTTCGACAGGTCGATCGGCACGCCGTCGAGCGTGATGCCGCCCGGCCGGCCCATCGCGTTCTTGATGTACATGTTGCGCAGATAGAAGCTGTGCATGCGCGCCGGCATGCGCGTCGAGTCGGCGTTCCAGTAGAGCAGATCGAACGGGAACGGATCCTTGCCGAGCAGGTAGTTGTTCACGACGAACGACCAGACGAGGTCGTTGGCGCGCAGCAGGTTGAACGTGCTCGCCATCTCCGAGCCCTCGAGGTAGCCGCGCTCGTTCATCTTCTTCTCGAGGCTGGCCACCTGCTCCTCGTCGATGAAGACGCCGAGCTCGCCGGGCTGCGAGAAGTCGAGCAGGCTGACGAAGAAAGTGGCGCTCTTCACCCGGACGTCGCCCTTCGCCGCCAGGTAGGCGAGCGTCGCGCCGAGCAGCGTCCCGCCCAGGCAATAGCCGATGAAGTTCACTTCGCGCTCGCCGGTCGCGCGTCCGACGGCGTCGAGCGCCGCGAGCGGCCCTTCGCGCATGTAATCGTCGAAGCCTTTCTCGGCGAGGCGCGCGTCCGGGTTCACCCACGACAGGACGAACACGCTGTGGCCCTGCTGCACCGCCCAGCGGATGAAGGAGTTGTTCTCGCGCAGGTCGAGGATGTAGTACTTGTTGATCCAGGGCGGCACGATCACCAGCGGGCGCCGGTACGCCTGGGGCGTCGACGGCTCGTACTGGATGAGCTGCATCAGGTCGTTCTGGTACACGACCTTGCCCGGGCTGGTGGCGACGTTGCGCCCGAGCTGGAAGGCGCTCTCGTCGGTCATCGAGATGCGCAGCTCGCCGCCGCCTTTCTCGATGTCGGCGAGCAGGTTCGCCAGGCCGCGCACCAGGTTCTGCCCGCCGCTCGACAGCGTCTCGCGCAGTACCTGCGGATTGGTGAGCAGGAAGTTGGATGGCGCGAGCGCGTCCACGTACTGACGCGTGAAGAAGGCGACCTTCTTCTCCGACTCGGGCGAAAGTCCGTCCACCTGGCCGACCGCGTGCTGGATGTGGCGCGAGGCGAGGAGGTACGACTGCTTGATGTAGTCGAAGAGGAAGTTCCTCGACCATTCGTCATCCTTGAAGCGCCAGTCGCCCTTGGCCGGCTCGGCGACCGGCGGCGCCTGCATGCCGACCATCTTCATCCAGCTCGCCTGCCACAGGCGCATCTGGTCGAGCCAGAAATTCATCGAGAAGCTGGTGAGCAGCGCCGGGTCGGCGGCGAGCTTGGCATAGAGATCCATGAACGCCCTGGCGATGCCCATCTCGTCGCGCACCGCGGCGGAGAGCGTCTGGGTCTGCTTCTGGACGAAGTCGCCGAGGATGCGCGAGGAGCGCTCGGCCACCTCCTGGGCGATCTTGGAGAGCTCGGCGGTTTCTACGGGATCAGCGGGTTGCATAGCGCATGATGCCATCGGCGCCGGCGGAGCGCGTGGCTTCGCCGGCGTAGTAAAGATAGTGCAGGTGGGCTATCGCCTCGCCCATGGCGAAAAATGTCTGGTGCGGGTCGAGCTTGCGGCGGAAAAGCACGCCGAGCAGCTCGCCCGCGCTCTTCGGTCCTTCGGCGAGCGCCTGCTTCAGCTCCTCGAAGCGCTTGCGATGGTGCGCTTCGAGCTGGCCGACCCGCTCGTGAGCGCCGCGGAAGGGCTTGCCGTGCGAAGGCAGCACGAGAACGTCGGCGGGCAGCTGCCGGTAGCGGGCAATGGAATCGAGGAACAGGCGCAGCGGGTCGCCCTCGGGATCGATCGACCAGACGCTCACGTTGGTGGAGATCGTGGAGAGCAGCATGTCGCCGGCGATCACCGTGTTCAGCTTCGGCGAGAAGAGCGAGAGATGCTCGGGCGCATGGCCGTGGCCGATGATCGCCTGCCACTCGTGCTCGCCGATGCGCAGCCGGTCGCCCTCGATGATGCGCCGGTAGGAATGAGGGAAGTCGGGCACCAGCTCCGCGTAGCGGTTGTTGCGTCCCGACATCGCCCGGTAGTGCGACTCGTCGAGGCCGTTGCGGCGAAAGACGGAAAGCACCGCCTCCGTAGTGTAGCCGGCGGTGCTCGTGCGCACTGCGTGCGCGGTGAGGTATTCGCCCTGCGTCGTCCAGAGCTCGACGCCGAAGCGCTTGCATATCCAGGCCGCGTTGCCCGCGTGGTCCGGATGGTAGTGCGTCAGGACCACGCGCTTCACGTTGTTGATCGAGGTTAAAACCGTCTCCCACAGCGCGCGCGTTTCGGCGTTGGCGATGCCGCAGTCGACGACGGTCCACCCGTCAAAATCATCGACCAGCCAGAGATTGATGTGGTCGAGTTGAAACGGCAGCGGCATCGAAAGCCAGCGCACACCCGGCGCGACCTCGAGCGTGCTGCCGGGCGCCGGGACCTCCGGATAGGGATAAGCGAGTGATGCCATAAGAGCGCCGCAAGCTACCTCAAAGCCATTGTCGATTCCAGCCGAAGCTGCTAGCTTGCCAGCCCTGCCGGCGGTTGCGGCGATTCTCTGAGGAGGATTCCATGCAACGGATATCTGGGTGGACACTCATCGGTTTCTCGCTCCTTGCAGCGTCCCAAGCGCGCGGCGCGGGCTTCGCGCTTCATGAGCAAGGCGCAAGCGGATTAGGCAATGCTTATGCCGGCGCGGCCGCCGTGGCGGAGGACGCCACCACGGTGTGGTGGAACCCGGCCGGCATGTCGCGCCTCGCGCCAGGCAAGCTTTTTTCGGTGGGTGGCGCGTACATCGCACCGACGACCGAGTTTAGCAACCGCGCCAGCGTACCGGCCGCCTTGCAATCGGGCGGCGGCGACGGCGGCAACGCCGGCGAAAGTAAGCTCGTTCCGAACTTGTTCTTCGCCATGGACGTGGGGCCGCAGTGGAACTTCGGCCTGGCCGTAACGGTGCCGTTCGGCCTCGCTACTCAGTACGACTCGAACTGGATCGGACGGTTCCAAGGCGTGAAGTCGGAGGTCGAAACGCTGAACATCAACCCGGCGGTCTCCTACAAGGTGAGCGACGCCTTGAGCGTCGGCGGCGGCATCAGCTACCAGCGCGGCAAGATCGACCTGACTTCCGCGGTGAACTATTCGGCCGCCGCTGCGAGAGCCGGTATCCTGGGCCTGGTCGGCACTAATGTCGAAGGCCAGAACACGACGAGCGTGGACGGAGACGCCTGGGGCTTCAACCTTGGCGCGCTCTTCAACGTCGCGCCGGCGACGCGGGTCGGCGTGCACTATCGCTCCTCCCTCTCCTACGACCTGGACGGAAACACGAGCTTTTCGAATCGCCCCGCGATACTTGCCGCCGGTATTCCGGACAGCGACGTGAAGCTAAGCATCAAGACGCCGGATAGCGCGGCTTTCAGCATTGCGCATGACCTCAATCAGCAGGTGCAGCTGCTGGCCGACGCGACGTGGACGCGCTGGAGCCGGATCGGCCAGGTGCCGCTCGTGCGCTCGAGCGGAACGTTCAGCGGCCAGACGCTCGATACGCTCACTTTCAACTTCAAGGATGTCTGGCGCTTCTCTGCCGGGGTCAATTACCGGCTCACTGGCGGTACGGTGCTGAAAGCCGGTCTCGCCTACGACAAGAGCCCGGTGCCAAACGCCGAGACTCTCAGCGTGCGTCTCCCCGACAGCGACCGCACCTGGTTCTCGCTCGGCGCCGCGTTCCAGGTTTCCCCCAAGGATAAGGTCGATGCGGGCTATACCTACGTCAGGATGAAGGACGCCGACATCAACAACGACCAGACCGCGAGCGGCAAAGGCCTCGTCAACGGCTCGTATAACGCCTACATCCATATCGTCGGGCTTCAGTACCAGCACACCTTCTAGCAACGGTGGAGCGCGAGCGCGCCAGCGAATTTTCCATCGGCGAGCTCGCGCGAGAGTTCGACGTCACCCCGCGCGCGATCCGGTTCTACGAGGATCAGGGCCTGCTCGCGCCGCGGCGCGAGGGCCAGCGGCGCATCTACACCGTGCGTGATCGCACGCGGCTCAAGCTCACCTTGCGCGGCAAGCGCCTGGGGCTCTCGCTCTCCGAGATCCGCGAGCTGATCGACATGTACGAGCCGGGGCGCGACGAGCGG
The DNA here is from genome assembly GCA_035639215.1 of Burkholderiales bacterium. GTDB lineage: Bacteria > Pseudomonadota > Gammaproteobacteria > Burkholderiales > SG8-39 > SCGC-AG-212-J23. Next base: position 638 of record DASQYN010000384.1, on the reverse strand, counting down.
CCGCAGCTCGAGCGCTTCCTCGCCGTCCTGGAGAACCACAAGAAGAGCCTCGAGCAGCAGCGCGCCGACCTCGAGGCGCAGCTCGCCGAGCTGCAGACCTTCGAGAAGCGGGTGCGCCAGCAGCTGAAGGGACGGCGGCGAGGTTGACGTTGACGTAAACGTCAAGTAGCGTGCTCCCTGGCCATGAACGCGCCCGTCGACCCCCACTTCGCCACTCGCGTGCGCGAGTCTTTCGCCCGCCAGCGCGCCATGGCGCTGATCGGCGCGAGCCTCACGGTAGTCGAGCCCGGGCGCGTAGAGATAGAGCTGCCGTTTCGCGACGACCTCACCCAGCAGAAGGGCTTCGTGCACGGCGGCATCCTGGGGATGATCGCCGACACCGCCTGCGGCTACGCCGCCTTCTCGCTCATGCCGGCCGGCTGCTCGCTCGTCACCGTGGAGTACAAGATCAACATCCTGTCGCCGGCGCGCGGCTCGCTCGTCGCGCAGGGTGAGGTGGTCAGGCCCGGCCGCACGCTTACCGTGGCACGCGGCGAGGTGTACGCTCGGGACGGCAAGCACGTCGCGACGATGCAGCAGACCTTGATGATGCTCGCCGACACGCCGGATACCGTCGAATGACATACCTGCGCTTCGAC
>DASQYN010000383.1:0-7880 GCA_035639215.1 Burkholderiales bacterium | reverse complement strand
CCTCAGAGCGCTTGGTGCACGATTCGACCGGCCTGCAGGGTGAGAACGGATTGCAGGCGCTTGAGCTTGTCATTGGATACCACGAGCGGATCGTCGCTCAGCACGACGAGGTCGGCGAGCTTGCCCGCCTCGATCGAGCCGAGCTTGTCCTCGTCGAAGGAATGGAAGGCGCCGCCGATCGTGTACATGCGCAGCGCCTCGAGCCGGGTGATCTGCTGACCGGCGGGCGTGGCGGCGACGCCGGCGTTGTTCAGCATCGTGGTCATGTAGTAGATCATCAGCCAGGGATTGAGCGCGCCGACGTTGGTGGAGTCGGTGCCCGCTGAGAGCGGAATGCCGGCGTCGACGAGCTTTCGCCACGGCGGCCCGGAGGGCGCGGCCGAGGTGTAGTTCCAGCCCTGCAGGCGCAGGCCGATGCCGAGGTCCTTCACCGCGGCGATCTGCGCGTCGCTGATCGGGTTTACGTGATCGAGCGTCCAGCGAAGCTCACCGATCGGTGCGATCGCCTTCGCCTGCTGGTAGGCCGAGATATGGAAGGCGATCTCCGCCGAGGTGAGCGAGTGCTGCGTCACCATCCAGCCTTTCGCGGCCGCGTACTTCACGAGATCCACGTAGCCGGGGTTGGTGGTGCTCGAGTTCACCCGCTCGCCGATGCCGTTGGTGCGGAAGACATCGTCGCCGATGCGCTTGAACGAGCTGTCGACGACGTTCTGCGCCACGCTGAAGCCGGAGTCGAAGGAGCTGTTCAAGTAGGAGCGCAGGCGCACCTTCAGCTTGCCCTCGCGCCAGAGCTTCATCGCGTAGCGATAGCCTTCGATGTAGTCGACGGCTGCGCCCTGCAGCCCCATGTCGGTGACCATCGTCAGCCCGAGGCTCGCGGCGAAGTCGAAGACTTCCGCCGTGCCGCGCTGGCGATCGTCCTCGGTCTGCACCGCCTGCAGCGCGGCAAGGCCCTGCGCCGCCGAGAGCGTGCCGTTGTCGGCAACCGCGACGCCGCGCGAAGCGAAGAAAGCGCGGCCGATGCTGTTCGTGACCGCGCCGCCCGCGCCGGTGCTCGACAGGTACACCGCATTATTCGGCGCTGCGGCATCGAGCTCGGCCACCGTCGGCAGGCGCTTCTCGGCGAGGCCGTTGATGTTCCAGCCGCCGATGCAGGTGATGAACTCGCCCGCCGGCACCGCGAGCTCGGCGATGCGCCGGGTGATCATCTGCTGCAGCTCGCCGACCGACGCGGCCGTCTCGATGATGCGCACCTCGTGCCCGGGGTTCTGCCCGCAGCGCAGAAAATGGACATGCGTGTCGATCAGCCCCGGGATGACGCTCGCGCCCTTGAGGTTGATCGTGCGGCCGCACGGGCCGAGGTCGGCGGGATGTCCGACGCGCACGATGCGTCCATCGCGGATCGAGACCGCGGAGGCGACGCTGTTGCGCGCGTCCATGGTCAGGAACCGGCCGTTGACGAGGTTCAGGTCGCGCGCATCGCCGCAATCCCGCCGGCCGTGCTCGTCCTCGTCGTCTTCCCTTGCGCGCAACGCCAGCGGCACTGCGGCTGCCGCCGTGGCTGCCGTTCCCTGGATGAACCTGCGACGCGAAAAGCCCTTCCCGCTTTCGTCCCGCATCGTTCCCTCCCCTTTCCGCCGCGCTAGCGCTGGCCGGGCGGCGGAATGTCGATTGCCTGAGCGTCGCTGCGCACGTCGTCGGCGTACTCGGGCAGCATCCAACCCTCGCGCACCAGTTCCATCAGGCGGCGATTGATCGCGCTGACGTAGCTGCCCTTGTTCCGATACATGTCGTTCAGCGTCTCCTGGTCGAAAGCGACGCGCCATCCCGCGATCGAGCAGTTAAACTGCGCCGCCGGCGTGGCGCCCGCGTTCGGCACGCCGTACTGGGCGACCGGCACGTCGACATAGGTGTTGCGTACGCCGCCCTTGACGTTGCCGTTCTTGTCGAGGGCGAGGCGCGAGCCGTCGTTCGCGGTGTTGTTGTCGAACTCGAGGGGCGCCGCGTGCGGCGGCACGATGCCGTGGTCGACCCACTGGATGAGGTGGTCGAGTCCCATGGCCGCCATGCCGCCCCAGGGAAAGTCGCTCACCGGCAGCGAGCAGGGATTGGGCACATAGGTCGGCGTCTCGCGCGAGTTGGCGTGCGCCATGCCGGCGACTTCGAAGAGGCGATAGCGGTTGGCAGGATCGTCGCTGTCGGGGCGGCGATAAGCGCCGCCGTTGGTGTTCACCTCGGTCATGGTCGGCATGTGCACGGTCGGCACGTCGACCACCATCATGGGAGCGCTCCCCAGCGTGCTCGTTGCCAGGTAGCCATCCATGATCGGCGAGCCGTCGGCGAGCCGCGACTGGAAGTGCTTCTGCGACTGATAGGTGCGCAGTACGGCAGAGGCCTGCGAGGTGCCTTCCATGAAGAGGCGCCGCACCGAGAGCGGCGCGAGCGGCCCGTTGGAGAGGTTGCTCTTAATCAGCAGCGCGACCTGCGCGATGATCTCGCTCGTCTGCGCGGTCGACGGAATGCTGAGCGACGCATAGCGCACCGGGTTGAAGCCCTTCAGCGTCGTGTTGACGTTCGACTGCTGCGCGGCGATCTCCACGTGCACGTGGCCGCGCATGAAGAAGTACTTGCGCGCCGGCTCGAAGGTGACGGCAAAGCCGTTCGAGTGCATGGACTCGGTAACCACGATGCCGCTGAAGCGCTCGGGCGGCAGCGGATGGCGCACCAGAATGCGAGTCTTGTAGGGCTGGCCGTTCGCCGTGCCGGAGACGAAGTACTCGTCGGTCGCGTAGCCGAAATCCGCCGCGGTGGTGCCCGGCGCTTCGGGGCGAAGGCCGGGATACATGTCGCCGCCCTCGGTGATCGGCCCTTCGAAGGCGGGCATCGGCGGCACGACAAAGTCGGCGCGCGCCGCACCTGCCGTCAGAAGCAACGCAGTGGCGAGGCACGCGGCGGCTTTCATCGTTGGCCTCCTATTGGCAGGCGTAGCTCGAAGCCTGCGTGATATCGCCCGAGCCGTTGTAGCGCAAGGTCTTCGGATAGGGGCAGAGCGGTCGGCTGCGCGTCACACTTCCCTGGCCGCTGTAGGCGCTGCCTTGCGCGAGAAAGCGGTTGCCGGTGGCGACGATCTCCTCGGGCGCGATGCCGTTCTCGATCCAGTTCACCATCGGCGTCAGCATGTCGAACTGGTCGGTCGCCATGTTGCCGCTGCAGTGGCCCATGTTCGGGATGAGGTACATCTTCATGAACTTGCCCGAGCCCGCCATGCCGCCGCTCTTCACCATGACGTCGTGGAAGTACTTGAGCGTGTACGGCCAGGGCGGGCCGGAGTCGGAGAGCCCGTGGTAGAAGATGATCTTGCCGCCGCGGTCGACGAACGGCGCGATGTCGGTCGAGTTGTTGACTGCCGGCGAGGCCGGCGTCACGAGGCCGATGTCGTGGTCGTAGTCGACCGTGAGCGGGTTGTACGTCGGGTCGGGCGTCGCGAACCAGAAGAGCGGCAGCTGCCCCGAGCCGAGGCCGATGTTGCCCGGCGGCGAGGTCGGCGTGCCGATGTCGCGCGTCGGAATGCCCTGCGGCTGCATGAAGCCGCCGTCGAAGGGATAGCCCGAGAGCGGCGTGCCGTCGGGCGAGGTGATCGGCTCGCCGCTCGAGGTGCGCGGCCCCTGCGCGATCTTCTTCGTCGCGTTCACCTGCGCGGGCGTAAGGCAGGTCGGCGTCTTGTCGCCGGCGCATTGCAGCGGCAGGCCGGGCGCGATCGAGCCGTAGACGCCGGTGGTCGGGAAGACGAACGTCGCCGGATCGAAGGTGCAGGCCGCCATGTTGTCGATTACGCCGTCCACCAGCCCGTCCAGGTGATCGCAGGCGGCGAGGATCGCGTTGGTGAAGAGGTTCTGGTCGGCGAGCGTGAAGCTCTGCAGGTACTGCGGCACGCCATTCACGATCGGCGAGACCTCGATGATGTGCTCGAGGCCCCAGGTCTCGGAGAGCGAGATGTCGGGCGGCAGGTAGAACGGGTCACCCGCCACGACGCCGTCGTAGTGCTGCGGGAAGCGCTGGAACATCGCCATGCCCTGGCGGCCGCTCGTCGAGCAGCCGACGAAGTAGGAGTGCTCCGGCAGCCGTCCATAGTAGGCGTCGATGAGGTATTTGGTTGTCTGCGTAGTGGCGTCGATCGAGTTGTACGCCCAGTCCTTCATCGCCTGAGCGTCGGGAAAGAACATGTTCTGCCCGAGCACCTGGATGTGGTTGAGGTCGGTGATCTCGCCCGGCGGATAAGAAGCAGGCAACTCGGTATTGAGGTGGCCGCCGTTCTGCGCCGCGACGACGAAGCCGCTTTGCAGCACCGCTACCCCCGCCGTTCCGCCGATCTGGCCGCTGGCATTCGGCGTACCGCCCTCGGTGCCGCCGCCGCCCTGGAACATGTAGCGGCCATTCCAGTCGGTGGGGAGCCGCACCTCGAAGAGGGTTCCGTAATGCTGGCTCGCGCGAAAGGAAGGCGTGCCGTCGATGCCGGCGATGCCGCTGCGCTCCTGCAGCATTCCCTTCACGAGGCAGTACTCGGGCAGCGCGCCAGTTGCCTTCACCAGGCTCGCCTGAGTGATCTGGGTGCCGCCCACGCCGCCTGACGCTTGCACCGGAAAGCCGCCCAGGCCGCCGATGGTCGCGAGATCGCAGGCGATCGCCGGACGCAGCGCCTTCATGACGGTGAGCCGCGCGACCGGCGCCTTCGACGTCTTCGCCGAGAGCTGAAAGACATTCGCGCCCGGCCGCAGCCCCGCCACCACGCCGCTCATCGAGCCGGCGCCGTCGGCGTGCAATGCCGAGCTGACGTCGGCGCCGTTCAGAGTGAGCCTCGCGCCGTTGAGCAGCGCCGAGGAAGGCGCGGTCACCTGGATGGGCACGCTGTCGCCGGCGACGTAGCCAACGAGCGAGGTGCCGGGCGCCGCGAGCGTATAGGCCGGATCGGCCTGTGCGCCGGATGCCGCGGCAAGCAACCCGGCGGCGAATGTCATGGTCAGCTTCATCGGCCTCTCCTCGTCAGCGCACCGGTACGTTCGCGTTGGCATTGCACTGAGCAGGATTGGCAAGGCCGTTCGTATCCAGCGCATTCAGCGTTTCTTTCTGGTACTTCGTCACGAGCTCGTCACAGACCGTCTGCTTGGTCTTCAGGTCGCCGCCGCAGTGCCAGTTGCCAGCGACCTTCGGATCGCCGCCGTCGAACATCGCGGTCTGCGGATACGGGCACATCGGCCGGCTGCCCTGGGCTGCGCTGGAGCTCAGGATCGAGTCGGGCGCGACGCCGTTCTCCACCCAGTTGACCATCACGTCGAAGAGCGCCTGGGGCTGCGGGCCGACGCCGCCGCCGCAGTGCGTGACGCCCGGGGCGAGAAAGAAGCGGAACCAGGGTGCGAGGTTCTCGTAGCCCTTGTACCGGTAGGCCGCATCGTCGTAGTAGTGCACCGACTGGCGCCACGGGATGAGCTGGTCGGCGCCGCCGTGCCACATCAGGATCTTGCCGCCGCGCTTCCTCACCTTGTCGAGGTCGGTGCTCATGATGTCGCTGTAGGGCGCGACCTCGTTCGTGGCGAGCTCGGTCTCGTCGTCGAACATCGAGAGCGGCTCGCCGGTGAAGTCGTAGTTGTTGTCCATGTGCGACCAGGTGAAGATGCCGAGGCTGCCGCCAGGGCCGCCGAACGGCGGCGCATTGGTGACGCCCGCGTTCGCGCCGCGGCCGAAGGCGAACCAGATGCGCTTGCCGCGGTCGTTGCGCGGCCCGTCCCAGATGCGGTTCACCGCGTCGGCTTCCGCGGGCGTCAGGCAATTCGTCGCCGGCGCGCCCGGCATGCCGCAGACGTTCGCCTTCGCGTCGAAGGTGCACTTGCGCGGATCGCCGAGCACGCCGTCGGTCACGCCGTCCGCCGCATCGCACGCGGCGATCGCCGAGGCATTCGCCTGGTTCATTTTCGCCTGCGTCAGCGTTCCGCTGGTCCCGCCGGTGATCTCCTTCTGCACCCACCACGGCCACACCGTCGCGAGCTGCAGGCGGGTATGGAAATTCGCCGGCGCGCCGGTGAGGAAGCCGTCGAAGTCCTGGCCGAAGTTGAGCGCCATCGACAGGCCTTCGCGTCCCCCGGTGGAGCAGCCGTCCCAGTAGTTGCGGGTCGCTTTCTGACCGTAATAGACCTCGGTCAGGGCGAGCGCCCACTTGTATTGCTGGTGGATGCTCTCGACGAGGAAGTCGTCGAGCGTCCCGTAGTTTAGCTGGTGCGTGTCCTGGATCACCGCGAAAGTGGGACTGCCGGTGGCGTGCCCCGTATCGGTGTTCGAGCCGACATAGCGCGTGTTCGTCGCCGCGGTAATCGAGCTCAAGTTGCCCTGCAGCCCGCCGCCGCCGATGTTCCTCACCTTGCCGTTCCAGGCACCTTGCGTGCCGCCCGTGCCGCCGTCGACGCCGTTCAGCGGGAAACCGACCCGGATGCCGATCCTCTGGTTCTGCCCGACGGCGTAGCCGTAGGCCGGACCGCCGCGGTCGGAGTAGATGAAGTTGGCCTCGCAGCGCGCGGCGTTCGGGCCGCTCGCCGGGATGAGCTGCGTGAACGGCAGCGGCGTCGTCGCGCCCGGCGCCGTGTACTGGGAAAGGTTGGGCTGGGTAGCGAGGTAATTACCCAGATCGCTGCAGCTCATCTGCGCCTGGGCCGGAAGCGCGAAAAGCGCAGCGACGGCCATGGCAATGGAACGCGGCATCGAAGTCCTCCTCATTTCGGAAACAGCTTCAGGTCGCCCTGCACGTAGCGCGTCGCGTACTCCTCCGGGAACCAGCCTTCGTCCATCAGCTCCTTCAGCCGGTGCTCGACCTTGCTCACGTACGTCCCGTAGTTCTTGTAGAGCTTCGCCATGACATCTTCGGGAAGGGGCGTCACCCAGCCCGTCTGGTTGCATAGGCCCGGCCCCGAGTTCGGGATGTGGAAGGTGAAGATCGGCACGTCGAGGTAGGTGGTGCGCACGCCGCCTTTGGCGTTGCCGTACTCGTCGGTGGCGACGCGCGTGCCGTCGCCGGTCGTGTCGTTGTCGATCTCCATGACGGCGGCGCGTGGGGGAATCGTCCCATCGACCGTCCAGTCGATGAGGTGCTGCAGGCCCATGAAGGTCATCGCACCGTAGGGGAAGTGGCTGAGCTCAGGGTGCGTGCAGCCGCTGAAGGCCGGGTTCTCCCGCGCGTCGTTGTGCGACATGCCGGCCATCTCGTAGCTGCGGAAGCGGTTCTCCGGATCGTCGCTGTCGGGCCGGCGGAAACCGTTGGTGCTGTGCAGCTCGAACTGCGTCGGCATCTGGATGATCGGCGCGTCGGCGAGCGGCGGGATCTGGCCGGAGCCGAGGATCGCGGAGACGAAGTAGCCCTCGTAGATCGGCCCACCGTCGGGCATGCGCAGGGTGCGGTGATCGAGCATCGTCGACGAGGTCATGTAGGCGCGAGTCGCGCTCGAAGAGTCCGAGGTCCCGCCCATCACCAGGTGGCGCACCGGGTAGCCCGCCAGCACGCCGCCCGAGAGGTTCTCGCGCAGCAGGCGCCCGGCCTGGGCGATGATCTCGTTGGTCTGCCGGTCGGTGAGGAAGAGCGACGAGTAGCGCTCGGGATTGAACTCGTAGAGCCCGGCGCCTGGCGTGGCGGGATTCGTCAGGTTGATCCGCCGCGCCGCCACGGTCATGCAGGCATGGCCGCGCTGGCCGATGCCATAGCGCGCGTACTGGCAGATCAGGCCGTTGCCGCCGCGGTGGGTCGGCTCGCCGAGCACGACGCCGCTGAATTTCTCGGGGGTTTTCGGCCTGCGGATGACGATTCGCGTCTTGTAGGCTGCGCCGGCGGCAATACCCGAAAT
>DASQYN010000382.1:0-2839 GCA_035639215.1 Burkholderiales bacterium | reverse complement strand
TATCAGACCTCGGGACGCGCGCGGCCGGATTGACTTGGCTCAAATCGCGCGATGCGCCCGGCGCTATCGTGGCCGCATGCAAATTCCCCTCCAGATCTCCTTCCGCGGCGTCGAGCGCTCGAACGCCCTCTACAACGCCATTCACGACAAGGTCGAGAAGCTCGAGCGTTATTACGAGCACGTCATGAGCTGCCGCGTCGTGCTCGAGCTGGACGCCCGCCACAAGCACCAGGGCAGGCAGTTCACGGTGCGCATCGACCTCAAGGTTCCCGGCGGCGAGATCGCGGTGACGCGCGAGCATAGCGAGGACGTGCAGATCGCCCTGCGCGACGCCTTCGACGCGGCGCGCCGCCAGCTCGAGGACTACGCGCGCGGGCGTCGCGGCGACGTGAAGCACCACGCGCCCGAGTTCACGGGCCGGGTCGCCCGGCTCGACGCGAGCGAGGGCTTCGGCTTCATCGTCACCGAGGACGGGCGCGAGTACTACTTTTCACGCGACAACGTGGTGGCGCCTTCGTTCGACCACCTCGCCGTCGGCACGACGGTGCACTTCATCGAGGAAGTCGCCGGCGAAGGCCTGCAGGCGAAGCGCGTGAGCGCGCACCACGCCGGCACCGGCTAAGTCACTCCCTGCGCGAGCATCGCCTCGGCGACTCGGACGAATCCCGCGATGTTGGCGCCCCGCACGTAATCCGTGCCGGCCGCGGCTTCGCCGTGCTCGAGGCATGCTTCGTGGATGCGGCGCATGATGTCCTGCAGGCGACGTTCGACCTCGTCCGCGCTCCACGCGAGCCGCATCGCGTTCTGCGACATCTCCAGGCCCGAGACGGCGACGCCGCCGGCGTTGGCCGCCTTGCCCGGCGCGAAGAGCACGCCCGCCTCCTGAAAGACGCGGATTGCTTCCGGCGTGCAGGGCATGTTGGCGCCCTCGGCGACGCAGCGCACGCCGTTCTTGACGAGCGCGGCGGCGTCTTCGCCGTTCAGCTCGTTCTGCGTCGCGCACGGCAGCGCGATGTCGGCCGGAAAGCGCCACGGTTTCGCGCCCAGCTCGAAGCGCAGGCCGAAGCGCTGCGCGAACTCCTTGACCCGCCCGTGGCGCTGCTGCTTGATTTCCAGGAGCGTGGCGAGCTTCTCGGCATTGAAGCCGTCGCCGTCCCACACCGTGCCGCCGCTGTCGGAGGCGGTGACGACGCGGGCGCCCAGCATCATCGCCTTCTCGACGGCGTACTGCGCGACGTTGCCCGACCCCGAGACCGCGACGCGCATGCCCTCGAAGCCCATGCGTTTGCGGGCCAGCATCTCCTGCGCGAAGTAAACGAGGCCGTAGCCGGTGGCCTCGGGGCGGATGAGGCTGCCGCCGTAGGCAACGCCCTTGCCGGTGAAGACGGACGCCGCGCTGTTCGTGAGCTTCTTCGTCATGCCCGCCATGTAGCCGATCTCGCGCGCGCCGACGCCGATGTCGCCCGCCGGCACGTCGGTGTCGGGGCCGAGATGGCGCCAAAGCTCGGCGGCGAGCGCCTGGCAGAAGCGCATGACCTCGCCGTCGCTCCTGTCCTTCGGGTCGAAGTCCGAGCCGCCCTTGCCGCCGCCCATGGGGAGCGTGGTGAGCGCGTTCTTGAACGTCTGCTCGAAGGCGAGGAACTTGAGGATCGAGAGATTCACCGTCGGGTGAAAGCGCATGCCGCCCTTATAGGGGCCGATCGCCGAGCTGTGCTGTACGCGCCAGGCACGGTTAACCTGGGTGCTGCCGGCATCGTCGACCCAGGCGACGCGGAACTGGATGACGCGCTCGGGCTCGACCAGGCGCTCGAGCAGCGCGTGCTCGCCGAAGTGCGGCCGCTCGAGCACGAACGGCCAGACGCTTTCCAGCACTTCGCGAACCGACTGGAGGAATTCGGGCTGGCCGGGGTCGCGCGCGCGAACGCGCTCGAGGAACGCGTCGAGGCTGGGCATTGGGCTCATGGGCCCAAATCTCGCGCGCCCGGCCGCGTAGATCGTTGACCTGGGTCAACCGCATGCCAATGTCCGCATGCACCATGCTCGTATGGGGAACAAGGGCACGGCCTTCGGCGCGGAGGAGCGCCGCCGCTTCGGCCTCGAGGGGCTGCTGCCGGCAAGGGTCGAGTCGCTCGCCGAGCAGGCTGCGAGGGTTCTCGCCAACGTGCGCTCGAAAGCGAGCCCGCTCGACAAGTACCAGTACCTGCGCGAGGTCCAGGACGAGAACGAGACGCTCTTTTTCCGCGTGCTCGTCGATAACCTCCAGGAGCTCCTGCCTGTCGTCTATACGCCGGCGGTGGGCGACGCCTGCCTGCAGTGGAGCCGCATCTTCGTGCGCCCGCGCGGTCTCTATCTCTCGTTCGAGCACCGCGGTCGCATCGCCGAGGTGCTCCGCAACTGGCGGCGCGAGGTGCGCATGATCGTCGTCACCGACGGCGGGCGCATCCTCGGCCTGGGCGACCTCGGGGCGAACGGCATGGGCATTCCGATCGGCAAGCTCGCGCTCTACACGGCGTGTGCGGGCATCGCGCCCGAGCATTGCCTGCCGGTCATGCTCGACGTCGGCACCGACAACCGCTCGGTGCGCGAGGAGCCGCTCTACCTTGGCACGCGCAGCGCGCGCGTCGCCGGCGACGCCTGGGACGCCTTGGTCGAAGAGTTCGTCGCCGCGACCCAGTCGGTGTTTCCCGGCGCGGTGCTGCAGTTCGAGGACTTCAACAACGCCGCCGCCTTCCGCCTGATCGGGCGCTATCGCGAGCGCCTGTGCTGCTTCAACGACGACGTGCAGGGCACGGGCGCCATGGGCCTGGCGGCACTCTACGCCGCCGGCCGCCTTACCGGT
>DASQYN010000381.1:0-9380 GCA_035639215.1 Burkholderiales bacterium | reverse complement strand
TTCATGAAAAGCTTGAAAGTGATCGTGCTCGCCCTCGCGGTTCTCGGCGGCGCCCCGCTCGCCGGCTGCTCTTCCTCTCCGACCAGCCGCAGCGCCGGCGGCTTCGTCGACGACGCCGCGCTCACCGCCAAGGTGAAGACCGCGCTCGCCGAAGACAAGGACGTGAGCGCGCTCGATGTCAACGTCACCACCTACCGCGGCGTGGTTCAGCTCTCCGGCTTCGTGCAGGACGAGAACGAGGCGCGCAAAGCGGGCGAAGTCGCGCGCAAGGTGAGCGGCGTGAAAGACGTCTACAACGACCTGCGCGTCGCGCCGCGCAGCTAGGAAGACTCGCCGCGGTCGGCTCTGCGGTTGCGTTCAGCCCAGAGTCCCACCGCGGCGACCACGAAGGGCAGGATCAGCAGGAAGAGGAAGCCGCGGTCGAGGCTCGCGAACCAGGCGCGCCACGCCGCGATATCCAGCACTTCGCTCATCGAGCCGCGCAGGCCCCACAGGCAGGCGATGGCGACGAGGGTCGGCGGCAGCGCGGCCGCGAAAAGCGCGAACGGATTGATCGACTGCTCCTCGAAGCTGTCCTTCAGGATGGCGAACCCGGCCGGGTTCGGCGCGTTGGCGATCACGGTCAGGCCGCCGCCCGCGACGGCGCCGGCGACCAGCGCGTAGCGGAAGGCCTCGCTCGTGCCGTCGACGAGCGAGCCGAGATAGGTGAGCGCCGCGTTGTCCGTCACGGCGGTGAGCGCCGCCGCGCCGAAGAAAAGCGTCGTGCCATCGAGCCGCGACAGCACGTCCTGCAGCCACCAGCGCTGCTGTCCGCCGAGCACGACCAGCCCGGCGAGGAAGAACGCCACCATCAGCCCCTCGCGCAGCAGCAGCCGGTCGTGATGGCGCCGATAGGCCTCGGCGAGGCCGAGGAAGAGCAGGAACAGCCCCATGAACACCTCGGGATCGTGGTGCGAGCCGACCACCAGCGCGAGGATGGCGAGGTTCAGCGCCACGAACGAGAGCGGGACGCGCTGCCGCCCCGGATCTCCTTCCGCCGCCGGCTGCTTCAGCTGCCGCCGGAAAAGCGCGACCAGCACGGCGGCGTTGAGAAACACTGCGAGCGCCGATTTCCAGCCCATCAGGCCGAGGATGTGCGGCGTGCTCCAGCCCCATTTCGCCGCCACCATCAGCACCGGCGGCGCGGCGAAGCTGGTGAGCGTGCCGCCGATCGAGACGTTGACGAACAGCACGCCGAGCGCCGCGTACTTGAGCCGCGCCGGGACGCCGCGCGAGAACAGCGTGTCGCGCAGCATGAGCGCGGCGAGCGTCATCGCCGCCGGCTCGGTGATGAACGAGCCGAGCAGCGGCACCAGGGCGAGGCTCACGAAGAGCGTCGCCGCGCCGCGCTCGAGCGGCAGCGCGCGCGCCGCCGCGGCCACCGCGTCGGAGGCGGCCTGCATGATCGGCCGGCTCGCGGCGATCACCATGATGACGAAGACGAACATCGGCTCGACGAAGCGCCGCTCGTCGAGGTAGTCGGTGGCGGCGCCCCAGCCGAGCGCCGCCGCCATGAACACCAGCAGGACGAACGCCCAGAAGCCGAACACCGTCTCGACCTCGCCGAGCAGGTGCCATAGCCCGGCATGCGCGGTCTGGGTGTGCGCGAGGTGCTCGAAGTAGCGCGTGGAGAAAGTGTGCAGCACGGCGAGGCCGAACAGCCCGGCCGCGACGAGCTCGATCCATCCCGGGTTGGCGGAAAGCATGCGCGCCACCATAATGCGCGCGCCAGGGACAGGCGATTAGAGATGCTGCGTACGTACTTCTCCCGTAAGTATTTCCACTTACTTCGCGATGCAGCGATCTTCGCGCCGTGCTACATCGCGCTCGACTGGGCGAGCTATATCCAGCCGCTCGGCCCGTTCAACATCACGCCGTGGAACCCGCAGCCGGCGCTCGCCATCGTCTGGATGCTGCTCGGCGGCCTGCGCCATGCGCCGGTGGTCGCAGCGACGATCGTGCTCGCCGACGCGCTGGTGCGGCACGCGCCGGGCGGCTACGCGATCACGCTCGGCACCGCGCTCGTGCTCACCGCCGGCTACGGCGCAATCGCCGCGGCGCTCGAGCGCCTGCTGCGCGACCCGGGGCTGCACGGCACGCGCGACCTCGCGCTCTTCGCCGCGGTGGTCGCGGCGGGCAGCGGGCTCGTCGCCACCGTGTTCGTCGGCATGCTGCAGCTCGCCGGGCTGCTGCGCAGCGTGCCTTTCCACGAAGCGTGGCTGCGCTTCTGGGTGGGCGATGCCGTGGGAATCCTGGTCACGGCGCCGTTGCTGCTCGCCGCCGCCGACCCGCGGCGGCGAAGCGATTTCCTCGCCCTCGCGCGGCGGCCCGAATCCTGGCTGCAGGCGCTCGCCCTCGGCGCGACGCTCTGGCTCATCTTCGCGGTGTTCGGCGAGCCGGCGCGCCATTTCTACCTGCTCTTCCTGCCGCTCGTCTGGATCGCCGTGCGCGCCGGCATGAGCGGCGCGGTGATCGCCACCGGCGTGGTGCAGGTCGGCGTCGTGCTCGCCGTGCACGGGCCGGCGATCGACCTGCCGGTGCTGGAGCTGCAGGTGCTGGTGAGCGCGCTCACGCTCACCGGGCTGTTTCTCGGCGTGGTGGTCGACGAGCGCCGGCGCGTCCAGGCCGAGCTCGCCGGCAGCCTGCGCCTCGCCGCGGCGGGCGAGATGGCGGGCGCGATCGCGCACGAGGTGAACCAGCCGCTCACCGCGCTGACCAACTACGGACGCGCCGCGCAGATGCTCGTTTCTCGCCGGGATATGGCCCGGCTCGAAGACATCGTTTCGAAAATGCTGATCGAGGCCGAGCGCGCTTCCGACGTGGTGCGGCGGCTGCGCGATTTCTTCCGCGCCGGCGCGACGCGCCTCGAGGCGGTCGAGGTGCCCGACGTGCTGGCGATGGGCCGCCGCCTCGCCGAAAAAGCGATCGGCGAGCGGCCGATCGCTCTCGAAACCGACGCCGAGGCCAAGCTGCCCGCGCTCTTCGTCGACCGGCTGCAGGTCGAGCTCATCCTGCGCAATCTCGTCGCCAACGCGGTCGAGTCGCTCGCTGCCGCGGCCGAATTGCGCACGGGGGCGGCGCGCGGGCGCATCCGCCTTGCCGCCGAGCGCGAGGACGCCGAGCACGTGCGCATCGTCGTCGAGGACAGCGGTCCCGGCATCGCCGCTGCGCAGCGCGAGAAGCTTTTCCAGCCTTTCGCCTCCGGCAAGCCGAGCGGCATGGGCCTCGGGCTCGCGGTGAGCCGCGCCATCGCCGAGGCGCACGGCGGCACGCTGGAGGCGGCCGCTGCCCCGCATGGCGAATTCCACCTGGTGCTGCCGTGCACGCCGGGGCGCTGACCGTCTACCTCGTCGACGACGACGCGGCGGTGCGCGACTCGCTCGCGCTGATGCTCGGCCTCGCCGGCTACACCACCGCCGCCTTCGCCGACGCGGAAAGCCTGCTCGCCGCATGGCGCGCCGACTGGGCGGGCTGCGTGGTCACCGACCTGCGGCTGCCGGGCATGAGCGGCCTCGAGCTGCAGGCGGCGCTGCGCGAGCGTCGCAGCGCGCTCCCGGTCGTCGTCATCACCGCGCACGGCGACGTGCCGAGCGCGCGCGTCGCCTTCCGCGCCGCCGCGGTCGACTTCCTGGAGAAGCCGTTCGACGACGCGCAGCTTCGCGCTGCGATCGAAACCGCCTTCGCGCTCGAGGAGCGTCGGCTCGAGGCCGAGCAGGTCCGCGCCGGCG
Source organism: Burkholderiales bacterium (assembly GCA_035639215.1). Lineage (GTDB taxonomy): Bacteria > Pseudomonadota > Gammaproteobacteria > Burkholderiales > SG8-39 > SCGC-AG-212-J23. The sequence goes on along the minus strand of DASQYN010000381.1, from coordinate 5,613 downwards.
ACTCGCGCAAGCTCGAGCGGCTCACCGCGCGCGAGCGCGAGGTGCTCGAGCACGCGGCACGCGGCCTGCATGCCAAGGAGATCGGCGCCGCGCTCGGCATCAGCCCGCGCACGGTGGAGGTGCACAAGGCGCGCATCATGGAAAAGCTCGGCGTGCGCAACATCGCCGAGCTGGTGCGCTTCGCCCTCGCCGGCGACAAGTCGCTCTGACGCAAAGCAGCAATCGACCCGGCAGCTCAGGGGCGCGGCACGCTTGCTGCTTGCTGTGGGCTGCGGCTGAAAAGCCGAGCCTGAGACCCTCGATCGATTCCCAGTCTACAAGGAGACATTGCATGAAATTCATCAAGCCCATCGCCCTCAGCTTCTCGCTCCTCGCCTTCGCCGCCGCCGGTTATGCCGCGGGCGACTCGAAGAGCAGCTCCGGCGCGTCGTCCTCGCCGTCCATGTCGCAGAGCAGCAAGTCGTCCTCGCCGTCTTCGTCGTCGGCCGGCGGCACCTCGTCCTCGACGAGCCCGAGCTCCGCTTCGGGCGGCACGTCGTCCTCCTCGAGCTCGTCGCGCAGCGAGGAGCGCTTCGACAAGCTCGACACCAACCATGACGGGCAGATCAGCCGCTCCGAGTGGGACGCCGGCCAGCACAAGGGCGCTTCCGGCTCGAGCTCCAGCCACACGAGCTCCAGCCCCTCCAGCTCCAGCAGCGGCGCGACCTCGAGCCCGTCGTCCAGCTCGAGCACCAGCCCCTCGAGCTCCAGCTCCTCGGGCAGCTCTTCTTACAAGAAGTAAGCGCCGGACGGCGAACGGAAAGCGGGCCTGCGGGCCCGCTTTTTTTTCGCCGGCCGCATCCTAGTGCGCCGCGGCGGCCGCCTTCTCGGTTTGCGCGACTTTCGCCTGGATCACGGCCCAGAAAGGATTGCTCCGCAGGCGCTCGAAGGCTCCGGGGCTGACGATCAGCGCGCCGCTCTCGCCCCTGGGCGCCAAAGTGCCGAGATGAAACGGCCCCGGCGTGGGCGAGAGCCCGTACACCGGATCGTCGACCGGGAACGGCAGCGACACGTGCCCGACCGAGAACACGCCTGCCGGCCACTGGTAGGGCAGGTCCTCGACCGCTAGCTCGTGGCCGCGCGCGGCGCGGGTGTACGCGGCAACGGCGCGCGTGTCATGCGCGCGGTTTGCGATCAACGTCAACCGGAAAGGCAAGTCGCTGGCGGCGCGCAGCTTCTCCAAGTCCTGGAGCGGGCCGGGGGCGATCCAGCCCTCCAGGGCCTCGCTGCGGTTGACGTCGAACACGATCAGCTCGTGGCCCTTTGCGGGCAGGCGCCCGAGCAGCCCGCGCACCACTTCCGGAGCGGTGATCGTCGAGTCGACGATCGATTGGAAGGCGATCACGCGCGGCATCTGCCCGAGGCGCCCGCGGTTCTCCTCGGCATCGAGCGTGCGCTGCAGAACGCGCGTCAGGCCGTAGATCTGCCTTGCGGCGTTGACCGGGAAGGAGTTGTACTTGTAGGGATCGTATTCGGGCAGAACATCCAGCCAGCGCGATTTCTCGAACGCCGGAATGAATGAAAGCGAAGAGACGACGCCGGTGAGCGCAGCGAACGGCGAGATGCCGATCGCCGGCGAGACGAGGTAGAGCCGCTGCGGCCGCGGCAACGCCGGGTCGGCGAGCGAGCGCAGCGCGTAGAGGGTCAGCAGCGCGGCGCCGGTCGAATGGCCGCCGGCGACGAAGGGCTTGCCCGGACCCGCCTTCGCCGCTGTGTACCTGGCCGCGAGGACCACCGCGGCGTACCAGTCCTCCCACGACACGTCGACCAATGCCGCCGGCACGGTGCCATGACCCGGCAGGCGAAGCGCGAGCACGTAATAGCCCTGCGCAAGAAAAGTCTCGGCAAGCGCGCGCACGCTGTAGGGCGAATCGGAAAGGCCGTGGACCAGGAGCGCCGCGCCTTTCGCTTCGCCCGGCGGGACCAGCTCGTAGGAGCGGTTGTATCTCGTCTCGAGCGCAAGCCGGGCGACGACGCTCTGCGGGTTGTAGCGGCCGAACGCCGCGCTATCCGTGGCATGGCCATCGTCCAGCACGCGCCGCTGCAGCTCGCCGAACAGCCGCGCTTCGAGCGCGAGGTACTGCGGCAACGACGCGACGTCCGCCCGGCCGGCGCGGTACTCCTGCTCGAGCGTCACCTTGTGCCAGGCGCGCAGCTCCGGCAGGCGCGCGCGGGCCTGCACCGCGAAGACGAGCACGATCGTGGCCAGCACGCTCGCCGCGATGCCGACCAAATACGCAAGCCACCGGATCAAGCGCCGAGACCGGCCCATCCGGGCAGTTTCTGCAACCGCAAGGCGCGGCGATATTGGACCTTGGTCCAATCCCGGCGCGAATAAGGAAAGCGGCCCCGATCTTGCGAAGCAACGTGAGAAAGCCAAGTCCGCCGTTGAACAACAGCGATTCGAAATCCCAGCCCGACCTGCGACGCCGCCGGATCCTGGTCGGGGCGACCGCCGCCGTCGGCGGCGCGGCGGTGGCCGGAGCCGCGGTGCCGTTCGTGGCCAGCCTCGAGCCGAGCGCGCGCGCCGTGGCCGCCGGCGCGCCGGTGGAGTTCGACCTGAGGTCGCTAAAGCCCGGCGCGCTCGCGACCGTGCAGTGGCGCTCCAGGCCGGTGTGGGTCCTGCACCGCACGCCGCAGCAGCTCGGCACGCTGCAGAAGGTCGCGGGCGAGCTCTCGGATCCGAATTCGGCCATGGCGCAGCAGCCGCCCGACATGAAGCTCGACCTGCAGGATGGCGTTCGCGCCGTGCGGCCGGAGTATCTCGTCCTCGTCGGCATCTGCACGCACCTCGGCTGCATTCCCGGCTATTTCCCGTCCCCCGGCTCGCTCGGCGGCGAGTGGCCGGGCGGCTTCTACTGCCCGTGCCACGGCTCGAAGTATGACCTCTCCGGCCGCGTCTTCTCCGGCTCGCCCGCGCCGCTCAACCTGCCCGTGCCGCCTTATTACTTCATCAACGACAGCACGTTGAGAATCGGCGGCGTGCGCGGCGGCGGCGACCAGAACTGGCAGCCGTCGATCTGGTAGCGATGCAGCGCTAGGCGTGCCAGCTCGGCTCGAAACGCTCCCGCCGTTCGTATTCCTCGTCCAGCGCCGCGGCGAGATCGAAGCTCCCCACGCGCACGCCGCGCATCACCGTCGTACCAGGCACGACGTGGATCGTTCCCACCGGAGAGTCGTAGTCGCAGGCGCGCGTACACAGCCAGACTCCCCGTCCTTCGCGCGCAAAGTTCTTGATGAAGAGCCGCATCGGTTGCCGCCCACGCAATTCTCCGCGGCAATCATGAAGGCAGAATTACGGCGAGCGGACTCGTTGCTGACAGGCCTCAGGCCTTCTTGGTGAACGCCGAAATGATGTCCAGTGGAACCGGGAAGACGATGGTCGAGGCCTTGTCGCCGGCGATCTGGTTGAGCGTCTGCAGATAGCGAAGCTGCATCGCCTCGGCGCGCTTGGCAAGCATCTCGCCCGCCTCGAGGAGCTTCTGCGCCGCCTGCATCTCGGCCTCGGCGAGGATCACCTTGGCGCGCCGCTCGCGCTCGGCCTCGGCCTGGCGCGCGATCGCGCGCACCATGTTCTCGCCGATGTCGACCTGCTTGATCTCGACGACCGAGACCTTGATGCCCCAGGCGTCGGTCTGCTGGTCGAGCACTTCCTGGATATCGGAGTTGAGCTTGTCGCGCTCGGAGAGCATCTGGTCGAGCTCGTGCTTGCCGAGCACGGCGCGCAGCGTGGTCTGCGCGAGCTGGCTGGTCGCCTCGATGAAGTTCGCTACCTGGATGATGGCGCTGCGCGGGTCGACGACGCGGAAGTAGACCACCGCGTTCACCTTCACCGAGACGTTGTCGCGCGAGATCACGTCCTGCGGCGGCACGTCGAACACCCGCGTTCTCAGGTCGACCCGCACCATCTGCTGCACTGCCGGGATGATCAAGATCAGGCCGGGGCCTTTCACGCCCTGGAAGCGGCCGAGGAAGAACACCACCGCCCGCTCGTATTCGCGCATCACCTTGATCGCCGAGAAGGCGATCACCAGGATGACGATCAGGACGCCGACGCCGAAGCTGAACGGGAACATCAGTTGTCTCCTTCGCTGACGACTTGCAGGATGAGGCCATCGATGGCTTTGACGCGCAGCCGCTCGCCGCGGCGTACCGGCCCGGCCGAGCGCACCTTCCAGCGCTCGCCGCGCACGCGCGCCCAGCCCTCGCGCGCGAAGTCCTCGAGCGCCTCGGCCTCGGCGCCGATCATCTGCTCGCGCCCGGTGACCACGGCGGCGCGCCGGCTCCTCGCCAGCATGCCGATGACGAAGAAGAGGAAGGCGGCGCTTGCCGCAGCGACGCCGCCGATCACGGCATAGGGAATCTCGAATCCGGGCAGGCTGGTGTCCTCGATCAGCATGATCGAGCCGACGACGAAGGCGATCAGCCCGCCGATGCCGAGCGAGCCGAAGCTCGGCAGGAACACCTCGGCGACCATGAAGCCGATGCCGAGGAACATCAGCGCGAGCCCGGCGTAGTTCACCGGCAGGAGGTGCAGCGCATAGAGCGCGATCAGGATCGCGATCGCCCCGACCACGCCGGGCAGCACGAGGCCCGGGTTGAGGAACTCGAAGAGCAGCGCGTAGGCGCCGGCCAGGACGAGGATGTAGGCAATGCTCGGGTTGGTGATCACGGCGAGGAAGCGGGTGCGCCAGTCAGGCTCGACCTCGTGGACCGGCGCATTGGCGGTCTTCAGGCCGAGGCGCCCGTCGACGGCCTTGAGCAGCGCCGGAACGTCGGGCGCGACGACGTCGATCACCTTCATCTTCAGCGCCTCGTCGGCCGGCAGGCTCACCGCCTCGCGCACCGCCTTCTCCGCCCACTGCGCGTTGCGGTGGCGCATCTGCGCGAAGCCGCGGATGTAGGCGACCGCGTCGTTGGTCGCCTTCTTCGTCAGCGTGTCCTCGCCGCCTTTCTTGTCCTTGTCGTTGCTGCCGCCGCCGCCAATGAAAACCGGCGAGGCCGCCCCCAGGTTGGTGCCCGGCGCCATGGCGGCGATATGCGAGGCGTAGAGGATGTAGGTGCCGGCGCTCGCGGCGCGCGCGCCGCTCGGCGCGACGAAGCTCGCCACCGGCACCGGCGAGGCGAGGATCGCCTTGATGATCTCGCGCATCGAGGTGTCGAGGCCGCCCGGGGTGTCCATGCGCAGCACCACCAGCTGGTCGCCCTCCTTCGCCGCACGCTCGATCGAGCGCTTCACGAAGTCGGCGGCCGCCGGGCCGATCGCGCCTTCGAGCGGCACGACGACCACGGGCTGCGCAAGCACCGGCCGTGCGCCGAGTACGGCAAGCAGCAGCGCAAGCGCAGCCAGTCGGTGCTTCATGGCGGGACTATTGTTGCACGAAGATTCGCGGCACCGAGGGGGTCACCATGGCGCGGGTCCCGGCCGTGGTTTATCGTTGACGGCGTGATGCGAGTCCTGGTGGCGAGCGACGGCTCGCCTTCGGCGCGAGGCGCGGCCGATCTTGCCCTGTCCTTTCCCTGGCCCGCGGGTGCGCGGGTGCGCGGCGCCGTAGCGCTCGGCAGGGCCGGCTG
>DASQYN010000380.1:0-5265 GCA_035639215.1 Burkholderiales bacterium | reverse complement strand
GGTGCGGCGAAGGCTGCAGGTACTGGCCGATCGTCAGCATATCGACGTTATGCGCGCGCAGGTCGCGCATCACCGCGAGGATTTCGTCGTCGGTCTCGCCCAGGCCGACCATCAGCCCGGACTTGGTCGGCACGCCGGGATGGCGGGCCTTGAATTCCCTCAGTAACGAAAGCGAATGCCGGTAATCGCCGCCGGGGCGCGCCTGCTTGTAGAGCCGCGGCACGGTCTCGAGGTTGTGGTTCATCACGTCCGGCGTCGCTGCGCCGAGCACTTCCAGCGCACGCTCCAGGCGGCCGCGGAAGTCGGGCACCAGCACCTCGATCGTCGTTTCGGGCGAAGTCTTCCTTATCTCGCCGATGCATGAAACGAAATGCGCGGCGCCGCCGTCCTTCAGGTCGTCGCGATCGACGCTGGTGACGACCACGTACTTCAGCTTGAGGAGCGCGATCGTTTCTGCAAGATGGCGCGGCTCCTCCGGGTCCGGCGGCAGCGGCCGGCCGTGCGCCACGTCGCAGAACGGGCAGCGGCGCGTGCAGATGTCGCCGAGAATCATGAAGGTGGCGGTGCCTTTGCCGAAGCACTCGGCAATGTTCGGGCAGGACGCTTCCTCGCACACCGTGTGCAGCTGTTGCCGGCGGAGGATGTCCTTGATCTCGTGGAAACGAGAGCTCGGGCTCGCGGCGCGTACCCGGATCCACGGCGGCTTGGCGAGCGGCGCTCGCGACGCTGCCGGAACGATGCGGATCGTCTTGGCTTTGCCCTTTTCCTTTACGCCCGCGTCACGCATCGCCGAGCTTTCGCATGAGGATTCGCGCGAGGCGCTCGCCGAGCTCGTCCGGCGAGCCGGAGATGCCGAGATCGCGGGCCTGCGTCACCGCGAGGCCGGGATAGCCGCAGGGATCTATGGCGGAAAACGGGGCGAGGTCCATGTCGACGTTGAGCGCGACGCCATGGTACGTCCGGCCGCGTGTCACCCGTATGCCGAGCGCCGCCAGCTTGGCACCCTCCACATAGACGCCCGGCGCCCCGGCGCGGCGCTCGGCACGCGGACCGACGAGCTCGATCACCGCCTCCTCGAGCAGCCAGACGAAGCGCTTCACCTTGATGTCGCGCCGGGCGAGATCGACCAGCGCATACAGGACCGCCTGCCCGGGTCCGTGATAGGTGATCTCGCCGCCGCGGTCGCTCTGCACGACCGGGATGCCGTTCGCGACCGTCGCCGCGCGCGCGCCCTGCCCCAGGGTGTAGACCGGCGGGTGCTCCAGCAGCCAGATCTCATCGGGAGTCGTTTCGCTCCGGCAGAGCGTGAATTCGCGCATCGCCTGCCAGGTCGGCTCATACGCCGCGTGGCCCAGGCGGCGTAGCACGATGTCTTCGATCAGAGTCACAACACCATTACGACCTGCGGATGGTCGCAAAGCTCCTGGTAGAGCCCGTCGAGCTGCTCGCGCGAGATCGCGCGCACCACGCAGGTGACGCTGAGGTAGCGGCCCTGGCGGCTCGGCCGCATCGCCACCGTGGCGGGATCGAAGTCGGGGGCGTGCTTGCGCACGATGTCGGAGACCGCCTGGGCGAACCCCGGCTGCTTTCGCCCCATCACCTTGATCGGGAACTCGCAGGGAAAAGCGAGCGCCGAGCCGTCGGCGTGCAGGGCCACCGCGCTCAGGCCGAGATGGACTCGCGCTTGCCCGCGCGCATCACCTTCTGCTTGAACTCCTGATAGAGGCGATACATGCGCCGGAATACCGGGCCGGGACGGCCCTCGCCGATCGGCGCGCCGTCGAGGCGCACGATGGCGAGCACTTCCTTGGAGGACGAGGTGACCCAGAGCTCGTCGGCGCCCCTCACCTCCGCTTCGCTCACCTCGCGCAGCTCGAGGGGCATGCCGGCCGCCTGCGCGAGCTCGACGACCACGTCGTAGGTGATCCCGGGAAGGATCAGCGAGCTCTTCGGCGGCCCGTAGATCACCCCGGATTTCACGATGAAGACGTTGGAGGCCGAAGCCTCAGTGAGCTTGCCGTCGCGGAAGAGGATCGTCTCGGCCGCGTCCGCCTGCGCCGAGAGCTGGCGCAGCAGCACGTTGCCGATGAGCGAGATCGACTTGATGTCGCAACGCAACCAGCGGTAGTCCTGCGCGCTCACCGCGACCGCGCCGTTTTCCACCTGCTCGCGCGGCGGGTTGACGAGCGGGCTCGCCATCATGAAGACCGTGGGCTCGGCGTTCTTAGGGAAAGCGTGGTCGCGCTTCGCCACGCCGCGCGTTACCTGGAAGTAGACGCCCTGATCCTCGAAGCTCTGCCGCGCCACCAGCTCGGCGATGAACGTGCGCCACTGCGGCCGGCTGTATGGGTTGCGGATTTGCACCGCGGCGAGGCTGCGCTCGAGGCGCGCCAAGTGCTCGTCCAGGCGGAACGGCACGCGCGAGTAGACGGGCACGACCTCGTAGATGCCGTCGCCGAAGATGAACCCCCGGTCGAGGACCGGGACCTTGGCCTCCTCCAGGGGGAGGAATTGGCCGTTCAAAAAGACCATAGCGCTCTCGCTACTTGAACCAGAGCCTCAGTGTATCCCAGGCCCGGCCGAAGAGCCCCGCCGTGGCGACCGGCTGCAGCGTGACCAGGGGATATTCGCCGAGCGGCTTGCCCTCGAAGCTGACTCGCACGGTGCCGACGCGCTGGCCCTGCGAGAGCGGCGCGAGAAGCGGCTGCTGCGAAACGAGCTCCGCCTTGAGCTTCTCCGCCTCGCCCTTGGGCACGGCGACCAGCAGGTCGCTCTTGACGCCGACCTTCACCTCGCGCTCGGCGCCCTTCCAGACCTCGAGCGAGCGCACCGGCTGCCCGCCGCCGTAGAGCTTCACGCTGTCGAAGAACTGGTAGCCCCAGTTCAAAAGCTTGAGCGACTCCTGCGCGCGGCCGTTTTCCGATACCCCGCCGAGCAGCACCGAGAGAAGCCGCCGCCCGCCGCGGTTCGCCGACGCGATCATGCAGAAGCCCGCCGCCTCCGTGTGCCCGGTCTTGACGCCGTCGACGCTCGGGTCGAGCCACAGCAGGCGATTGCGGTTGGGCTGCGAGATGTTGTTGTACCGAAACTCCTTCACCGCGTAGTAGCGCGCGTACTGGTTGGGGAAATCGCGGATCAGCGCCGCGCTCAGTCGATAGAGGTCCGCTGCCGTGCTGTAGTGCTGCTCGTGCGGAAGTCCCGTGGCGTTCATGAAGTGCGAGTTCGCCATGCCCAGGCGCGCCGCTTCCCGGTTCATGAGCTCGACGAACAGCTCTTCGGAGCCCGCCACGGCCTCGGCGAGCGCTATGGTCGCGTCGTTGCCCGACTGGACCTCCATGCCGAAGATGAGCTGCTCCACCGTGACCGGCTTCCGCGGCTCGATGAACATGCGCGAGCCCGGCGCACGCCAGGCATGCGTCGACACCGGGACCTGCTGATCGAGCTTGAGCTTGCCCTCGCCGAGCGCGGTGAAGACCAGGTACGCGCTCATCAGCTTGGTGAGCGACGCCGGCTCGATGCGCGCGTCGGCCTTCTCGGCCGCGAGCACCTGGCCGCTCGACAGATCGCCGACGATCCATGACTTGCCGAGCACCGAAGGCGGCTGCGGCGCCGCCGCCTGCGCCGCGCCGCAGGCGAAGAGAACCAACAACAGGAGTTGAAGCAACGATCGGAGTTGACGCATGACCCGCCGAAAAAGCGCGGATTATAAGGCGGCTGCGGCGCTCTTTTCTGAAGCCGGCAGCGCCTACATCCAGATCGCCGCGACGAGCTTGACGATGGAAGGAATCTTTTCCCGGGTCAGCACCGGCATGTTCCCCGGTTTCGGCTCGTGATAGAGGATCGAGAGATCCGGAGAGGCGAGGAACACCTCGCCGATGGGCGAAGTATCGGCGACGAAACTGAGTGAGCTCGTCCCTGGGCGAATCCGGTACTCGCGGAATCTGACCATACCCGGGTCGGCCGCATCGGTGTAGACCGCGTCTTCCACTCGATCGGTCAGCGCGCGATAAAGCCTTTTCTTCTCATTGGATGTGTCGGCCGTGGTGTAGACCGTTGCCGCCATGCCCGGACACGGCCCGAAGCCCTGATAGGAATAGTCGAAGTCCGAATAGGGATAGCTGTTGAACGGCGTGCTGATCGCGGGCGCCTGGCCGAATAACCCACAAGTGACACCCAAGGTCTGCGAGGTCGGCGCAAGTACGCTTTCCGACAGAAAGCGCAGCGACCCGTTCGAGAAGACGGCCGTGTCCTCGGAGTGCGAAATGAGACGAACCCGTTTGCTGCCCTGCAGGTTCACTTTCACGCGTGGCGAATCCTCGCCGTAGTCGACCTTCGCGGCCACGCACGCTTCGCCGACGCTCGTATCCAGCTCGCGGGACTCGAAGCGCTGCTCGTAGGAAAGGAGTTTGCCGTTCAAGATGCCGTCGTACACCGTGTTGCTGATGGCGGTTTGGTTGTCCTTGTTCACCGCCTCGGTCCGCGTCTTGCTCGACGTCGCCGTCGCCGGGAAGGTCGGACCGCCGTCCGGAAGTCTGTCGATGTAATCGATCGAGCATGTGCCGATCGTCGTCGACACCGAGGACGGGGAGTTGAACGTCGAGCTCGAGGTTCCCGCTGGCAGGTCGAAGAGCTCGGCGGTAGGCGGGTTGCTAAGTGTGATACGGACTCCCTGGCGGCTGAGTGTGCCTCCGGAAGCTCCGCGGGGATAGATCGTGGTTCCATCCGCAGTCACAAACAGCTTGCCCGGAAGGCTGGAAAGCACCGGGCCGGTGAAGTCGTTATAGGTATAGCCGGCGCTGACGGGATCGGGGAGGTTCACGATGCCAGTGCTCTCGGCCGGCTGACCGTTCGCGTCGACGTAGCGACGCGTGTAGAGAAGCGTCGCAACGCGTCCCGAAGTGCCTTGCAGCTGTAGCGTGAACTCGAAGGTCCCGATAGTCGGTTCGGAAGAGCTCGCGATCCATGCAATGCCCGGCTTGGCGCGCACCGCTCCGGTGTTCGGATCAACCACGTACGAAACGGTCGCGAGCGAGTCGACCCTACCCGTCTTCATTGCCACGCTGAGCATTTTGTAGGTGACAGTGCCGTTCGAAGCCGTGACAGGCAACGCTTGCTTGTAATGCGTCGACCGTTCCCTTACTGAATGATCCACGTACCCGGTCGCAAACGGCCCCTGCCCAGTCGCGTCCGAAACGCCGCCCTTGTCCACCTTGAAAAAGCGCAGCTGGCCGGTCGCATCCTCCCCTGCAAGGTAAAGAGCGCCGC
>DASQYN010000379.1:0-3214 GCA_035639215.1 Burkholderiales bacterium | reverse complement strand
GAGCAGCGCCAGGCATTCGCCGCGGGAAGAGCAGGACGTGCAGCGCATTTCGGCGAGGCGCACCGCGCGCTCCCCTATGCGGGCGACCAGCGCTTCGCGCCGCGTGCCGCGGCGGCGCTGGAAAGCCCAAAGGAGGTCGGCGCGCGCGCGCGCCAGGCGGCGCGAGTCGGCGGCGATGGAGAAAAGCGCGACCAGCGCCGCGGCGACGACGACGGCGAAGAGCGCAGTCGAAAGATCCAGGCCAGGCATGTTGCCTCCTTCCCCTCAGGGATGCAGCGCGGCGTATTTCTCCGCGAGCTGCTCGGGCGTTTCGTCGAAATCGGGGTTTTTCACGATGCAGTCGGCCGGGCAGACCAGCTTGCACTGCGGCTCGTCGTGGGCGCCGACGCACTCGGTGCACTTCAGCGCGTCGATCACGTAGACCGGGTCGCCGGAAGCGATCGCCTCGTTCGGGCATACCGGGACGCAGGCATCGCACGAGGTGCAGGCGTCGTTGATCATCAGTGCCATGGTCTTCTCCTTGGATTTAGGCGGCGGCCCGCTCCTGCAGCTCGCGCAGCCGCGCATGGCGGAACGCGCCCCAGAGCGCCGCGCCGATGGCGCCGGCGTAGATCGAGTCGGCATGGCTGACGACGGTCAGCCCGGCGATCTTCTCGGTCACCAGCTCCTCGCGCAGCGCCGCGAGCAGCCCCTCGTCGAGGGCGAGGCCGCCGGTGAGGAGCACCGTGCCCTGGGTAATGCCCGTCACCTTGAGCAGCTTCACCAGGCGCGAGGCCATCGAGAGGTGGATGCCCTTCAGGATGTCGGGCGTGGCGATACCGCGCGAGACCATGTTGATGACGTCGGTCTCGGCGAGCACGGCGCAGATCGAGCTCACTTTCTCGGGGGTCTGCGCGCTTTTGGAGAGCGGTCCGATCTCCTCGACCGCGACGCCGAGGTAGCGGGCGATGTTCTCCAGGAACTGCCCCGAGCCGGACGCGCACTGGCTCGTCATCTTGTACGAGAGCACCTTGCCGCGCTGGTCGATGTAGATGGCGCGGCCGTTCAGCGCGCCGATGTCGACCACTGCGCGCGCCTCGGGGTTGAGGAAGACGCCGCCGCGCGCATGCGTGGTCATCGAGTAGAAGTGCCCGGTGGCGAACTTGACGTTCTCGCCCTCGCCGGTCGTCGCCGTATACGCGACCTCTTCCGGCTTCAGCCCATTCCCTGCCAGCACTTCCTCGTACCCCTGCTTTGCGAGCTCCATCGGATCGCGCCTTCGGATGCGCTCGGTTCGCTTGTCGAGCCACTCGCCGTCCCTGAAGAGCACGGTCTTCACCGCGCCCGAGCCGATGTCGATGCCGATGGTATGGGTCATGCAGCCGCCTTCTCGGTCCGGTGCTCGGCCTGCCGGCCCTCTTCCTCCACTGCCCGCCAGGCGAAGGTCGCCGCGCCGAGCGCGCCGGTATAGATCGAGTCGGGATTGATGTTGAGCGTCATCTCGCCGTAGTTCTCGCGCACCAGGTCCTTGAGCGCCTTGACCGCGGCTTCGTTCTTCGCCACGCCGCCGGTGAAGGTGAACTCGTTGCGGATGCCGCCCGAGCGCGCGAGGATCGACATCGCGCGCAGGACGATCGCGCGGTGCAGGCCGGCCATGATGTCCTCGCGCTTCTCGCCGAGCGAGAGCCGGTCGCGCAGCTCGGCGCCGGCGAACACCGTGCAGGTGGAATTGATGCGCACCGTCTTGGTCGCCTTCATGGCGAGCGGCCCCAGCTCGTGCAGGCCCATGTTCATCTCATCGGCGATGTAGCCGAGGTAGCGGCCGCAGCCCGCGGCGCAGCGGTCGTTCATCTGGAACGACTCGACGATGCCGTTGCCGTCGACCTGGATGGCCTTGGTGTCCTGGCCGCCGATGTCGAGCACGGTCGCGGTCGCCGGGTACATGACGTGCGCGCCCAGGCCGTGGCAGAGGATCTCGGAGCGGATGTGCTCCTTGGAGAAGGGCAGCCGCGCCCGGCCGTAGCCGGTGCCGATGACGTACGTTTCCTCGAGCGGCGTCTCGAGCACACCGCGGATCGGCGCCGAAATCTTCTCCTTCTGGGAGAGGGTTTCGGGAAGCGCCGCATAAGTGCGTTCCAGTGCCGCAAGCAGGTGCCGCGAGGTCGATTCCCCGTAGACGCGGTTCTCGACCTCGATGATCGAGCGGTCGAAGACGTTGAGCAGCTGGTCGTAGCGCACGCCGGCGTCCTTCGCCACCGGCTCGCCGAGGGCGAGGTACTGGGCGCCGGCGATGTCGCGGAAGAAGTCGCTCTTGCGCTTCGCGCCCGGAGCGAAGAGCGCCGCAGACTCGTTCTTCAGCTGGGAAAACAGTATCGCCAAGGCTTTGGAAACCCCGGGTGCCGCGTCGCCGAACTTCGCGCTCTCGACGTTGCGGCTGCAGACCTGCTCGAGGTCGGCGAGCTGCTCGAGGTACTGCTCGAGGCGGAAGTCGCGCTCCAGCTGGGCGAGGAAATCGTGCAGGGCGCCATTCAGAACCGCGCTCCTCGACAGCTCCTCGCGGAAGAGATGGAAGCGGGCGGCGACCAGCGCCTCCTGCTTGGCGATCGCCGCTGCGGTGTCGTAGTTCGAGCGCGAGTTGGTGATGCCGTGGCCGAGCACGCGCTGGCGCTCGTCCATCACCACCGCCTTGGTGGTGGTCGAGCCGAGGTCGATGCCGATGAAGGTTCTCACGCCGCCACCAGGGACGAAGCTGCGGCCGTGCGCTTTTGCTTGATCATCTGGAAGTAGCTTTCCAGGCGGTTCTTGATGTTTGCCGCGGAGAAGTAGCGCGGATCGACCAGGTCCGACTCGATGAACGCCGCCGGCTTGCCGGTGCGCTTTTCCACCTCGCGCAGGATCAGGAGCTGCCCCGCGGAAAAGCTGTTGCAGCTCTTGATCGAATTGATCAGCAGGCCGTCCGCCTGGTATTCGTCGATGTACTTGCAGATCATGTCGACGCGCGACGGCAGGTTCAGGTTCGTGTAGCAGCCGAGGCAGTATTCGGCCAGCGATTCCAGAGGCCGGTCGGCGTCGTGGCGGAAGCCGAAATCGTAGAGGCCGCCGACTTTCGCGTAGGTCGACGAAACCACGACGGCGCCTTCGTCGTAGAACATCTTCCAGAAGTCGCGGAAGCTGGTCCAGTTCGGCGGCCCTTCGACGACCAGGCGGTATTTCTCGCCCGGGTGATCGCCCTCGG
>DASQYN010000378.1:0-13275 GCA_035639215.1 Burkholderiales bacterium | reverse complement strand
TTCTCGCGTCTATTGGGCAGCAGCGTAGCCCTCGTCGGCTGCGGCGGCATCCTGTCGGCCGAGGATGCGCGCGAGAAAATCGCCGCCGGCGCCTCGCTCGTGCAGCTCTATACCGGCCTCGTGTATCGGGGCCCGGGGCTCGTCTCCGAGTGCGTATCGGCGTTCCGCGCGAGGTAAAGGACGGCGAGTTCCGCGTCGCGCTGACGCCCGCCGGCGTGGCCGCCCTTTCGAACGTCGTAGTCGAGACGGGAGCGGGATTGGGCGCCGGGTTCCCGGATGCGGAATACCTGAAGGCGGGGGCGACGCTCGGCGATCCCTGGCAGTGCGAGCTCGTCGTCAAGGTGAAGGAGCTGCAGGCGCCGGAGTTCGGCCGTCCGCGGCCGGGGCAGACGCTGTTCGGCTTCCAGCATTTCGGCCCGCACCCGGAGGTGCTCGACGCGGCGCTCGCCTCGGGCGCCACCTTCGTCGCCTTCGAGACGGTCGGCGAGGCGGACGGCCGCCTGCCGATCCTCTCGCCCATGTCGGCGATCGCCGGAAGGCTCGCCGTGCAGGCGGGCGCCTGGTGCCTGCAGAAGCAGAACGGCGGCAGCGGCGTGCTGCTGCCCGGCCTCGAGGGCATACCGCCCGGCAAGGTGGTCATCCTCGGCGCCGGTAACGTGGGCAGCAACGCGCTCGCCGTGGCGCACGGCATCGGCGCCGCGACCACCGTCTTCGCGCGCTCCGGAAAAAGATTCCAGGAACTGAAAAGGCGCTACCCCAATGCGTCGTACCGGATCGGCCTCGATCGCGCCGCGATCGTCGATGCGGACCTCATAATTGGCGGCGTGCTCACCCCCGGACAGATGTCGCCCAAGCTGATCGACCGGGCGATGCTCGCCGCCATGCGGCGCGGCTCGGCGCTGGTCGACGTCGGCATCGACCAGGGCGGCATCGCCGCGACTTCCCGTCCCACCTCGCACAGTCGCCCGATCTACGTGGAGGAAGGCGTGGTGCACTACTGCGTGCCCAACATGCCGGCGGCGTGCGCGCGCACCGCGAGCCTTGCGCTCGAGCGCGCGGTGCTGCCGTACGTCGGCCTGCTCGTCGAAGGAAGGATGAACGCGGACCTGGAAACCGGCGTCCAGGTGCGCGGTGGGAAGGTCGTGCACCCGAAGCTCGCTCGAGACACGGGAAGATGAAACGTAAGACGGTGGTAGTGATCGACGAGCCGCGCTGCATCGGCTGCGCACGCTGCCTCGACGCCTGCCCGGTCGACGCGATCGTCGGCGCGCAGGGCCTGATGCACACGGTGGTGGAGCCCTGGTGCATCGGCTGCGACCTCTGCGTGCCGGCGTGCCCGGTGGACTGCATCGAAGTCGCTGCGCCGCGCGCGCCCTGGAGCGAGGCGGAGCGTCGCGCCGCCGGCGAGCGCGGCAAACGCCGCCAGCGGCGGCTCGCGGCGGAAAAGGTCAGCTCATACCGCGGCGACCGCAAGGCCCTGCTCGACGCGCTGCTCCGAGGCAAGCGGTGAACCCGCAGAAGCGCCGCCAGATCTTCGAGCGGTTCCGCGCCGCCAATCCGCATCCGACCACCGAGCTCAAGTACGGCACGCCCTACGAGCTGCTGGTCGCGGTCGTGCTTTCCGCGCAGGCGACCGACAAGTCGGTGAACCAGGCGACGGCCAGGCTCTTCCCGGCGACGCCGCAGAAGATCGTCGCGCTCGGGGTGAAGGGCCTCGAGCCCTACATCAAGTCGATCGGCCTCTATCCGACCA
Organism: Burkholderiales bacterium; assembly: GCA_035639215.1. GTDB lineage: Bacteria > Pseudomonadota > Gammaproteobacteria > Burkholderiales > SG8-39 > SCGC-AG-212-J23. Next base: position 11,522 of record DASQYN010000378.1, on the reverse strand, counting down.
AGGCGAAGAACGTGGTCGCGCTCTCGCAGATGATCCTCGACCAGCATTGCGGCGCCGTGCCGCAGAACCGCGAGGCGCTGGAGGGCCTGCCCGGCGTAGGGCGAAAGACCGCGAACGTGGTGCTGAACACCGCCTTCGGCCAGACCACGGTCGCGGTCGACACGCATATCTTCCGCGTCGCCAACCGCACGCGGCTGGCTCCGGGAAAAGATCCGCGGGAGGTGGAAGACAAGCTCGTGAAGTTCACGCCGCCCGAGTTCCTGAAGGACGTGCACCACTGGCTCATCCTGCACGGGCGCTACGTCTGCCTCGCGCGCAAGCCCGACTGCCCGAGGTGCCTGATCCGCGACCTGTGCGAGTACCGGCCGAAGACCCGGGACGATGTTTGACCCGTCGCGCGACCAGGTGCGCGACACGTTCTTCGAAGCGTGGCGCAAGTACCGCACCGGCGAGCCGATCGTCGGCGCGGAGGCGCTCGCGCTCGACGCGATCCTCGCGCATCCCGAGTATCACGAGCTGCTCGCGCAGCCGGAGCGCTTCCGCGGCCGGGACTACAGCGGCGAGTCCAATCCGTTCCTGCACATGAGCCTGCACGTGGCGCTCGCCGAGCAGCTTTCCATCGACCAGCCACCCGGCATCGCGCAGCGCTTTGCCGCGCTGCTCGCGCGCACCGGCGAGCGCCACGCCGCGATGCATGAGGCGATCGAGTGCCTCGCCGAGACCGTGTGGCGCGCGCAGCGCGACGGCGCGCCGCCCGACGCGGCGGGCTATCTGGAGTGTCTCGCGCGCCGGGCGGGCCTAACGGACTAGGCCCATGCCGGGCGCGCTCAATATTGCGCGCGGCATGATGGCGCGGCCCACTTCTCCGGAGAACGCCATGCGGTCCCTGCTGGTCATCCTAGGAATCCTTCTCGCCGCACCCGCCTGGCCGGCGGACATCGCGGTCGACACGGTGCTCCTGGTGGCGAAGCGCAACCTGCACGACCGGGTCTACGGCGAGACCGTGCTCGTCACCCGGCCGATCGGCCGCGACCGGCACGTCGGCTTCATCGTCAACAAGCCCACCCAGCTCACGCTCGGCAAGCTCTTCCCGAACGACGGCCCGTCGCAGAAGGTCGTCGAGCCGGTGTATCTCGGCGGGCCGGCGAGCTCGAGCGTCATCTTCGCCCTGGTACAGGCCAAGCAGGCGCCCGAAGGCCGGCTGCTCAGGCTCGGGCCGGAGCTCTATCTCGCCTACGAGACCAAGGAAGTGGACCGCATCATCGCCACGCAGCCGGCGCACTCGCGCTTCTTCGCCGGCATGGTGATCTGGCAGCCGGGCGAGCTGGCGCAGGAGATCCGTCGCGGGCTCTGGTACGTGCTCGATCCGCAGCCGGACCTCGTGCTGCGCAAGTCGACCGATCACCTCTGGCAGGATCTCGTCGACCGCGCCGAGCGCAAGGACAACACTATCTGAGGGGTTCTAGCGCTGGTCGTGCAGCGGCGTCGGCCGGCTGGAGAACCAGGCCGCCACGTCTTCCATGTCCTGCAGCGAGAGCTGGGACGCGAAGGCCTTCATGATCGGGTTGGTGCGCTTGCCGTTCTTGTAATCCGTGAGCGCCTGCACAAGGTAGTCCGGATACTGGCCGGCGAGCACCGGCTGGTCGGGCGCCGAGGGCTTGTTGCCATCCGGGCCGTGGCAGGCGCCGCAAACCTGCGCGGCTTTCTGCTTGCCCTTCTCCGCATCGCCGGCCGCGAACGCCGTGCCGACCGACAGGGCAAGAACGCCGAGCGCCAGACAAGTCGCGATTTTTGCGCTCACTTCTCGCCCTCCTGCTTGCCCTGTCCGGCGTAGAACTCCGCCAGCTGCTTCATCTGATCCTCGCTGAGCGTAGCGGCGATGCCGCGCATCGAAGGATGCGAGCGGTCGCCGGACTTGTAGGCCTTCAGCGCCGCGACGATGTAGCCCGCCTGCTGACCGGCGATCTTCGGCACGTGGTAGACGTGCGGGAAGGCGGTCTTGTACCCCGGGATGCCGTGGCAGCCGATGCACTGGGCGTGGAAATTCTGGAAGTCCGGGCCCTTCGCGTCCTGCGCGAGCGCGGTTCCCGAAAAGAGCGATCCTGAAAGCAGCGCGGCGAGAACGAAACGACGCATCGGGCTTTTGTTCTGAGCTATGAAGTGCGCGGAATTCTAGCGGAAAGCCGCTGCTAGAATCCAATTTTTCCCCGCGGAAAGAGCGAAATGCGCTTCAAGGGCTCGGCGTCCTACGTCTCGACCGAGGATCTGACGCTCGCGGTCAACGCCGCGATCACGCTTTCGCGGCCGCTGCTGGTGAAGGGCGAGCCGGGCACCGGCAAGACCATGCTCGCGATCGAGGTGGCGAAGAGCCTCGGGCTGCCGCTGCTCGAGTGGCACATCAAGTCGACCACCAAGGCGCAGCAGGGACTCTACGAATACGACGCGGTGAGCCGCCTGCGCGACTCGCAGCTCGGCGACCAGCGGGTGCACGACATCCACAATTACATCGTCAAGGGCATGCTCTGGCAGGCCTTCAGCGCCGACAAGCCGGTGGTGCTGCTGATCGACGAGGTCGACAAGGCGGACATCGAGTTCCCGAACGACCTCCTGCGCGAGCTCGACCGCATGGAGTTCTACGTCTACGAGACGCGCGAGCTGGTGAAAGCGAAGCACCGGCCGATCGTCTTCATCACCTCCAACAACGAGAAGGAGCTGCCCGACGCCTTCCTGCGGCGCTGCTTCTTCCACTACATCCGCTTCCCGGACAAGGAGACGATGGAGAAGATCGTCGCCGTGCACTTCCCGAGCCTCAAGAAGTCGCTGCTGCGCGAGGCGATGGAAGTGTTCTTCGAGGTGCGCGAGGTGCCGGGGCTGAAGAAGAAGCCGTCGACCTCGGAGCTCCTCGACTGGCTGAAGCTGCTTCTCGCCGAGGACATCCCGCCGGATGCGCTGCGCTCGAAGGACCGAAAGACCATCATCCCGCCGCTGCACGGCGCGCTGCTCAAGAACGAGCAGGACGTGCACCTCTTCGAGCGCCTCGTCTTCATGACGAGGGCGAAAGGCGCCTAGGAGATCTAAAGAAGCAGCGAAACGTCGTTCCCGCGAAAGCGGGAACCCATGTTTTCTGAAAGCGAAAAATTGGGTCCCCGCTTTCGCGGGGACGACTTCTTCAGGCCTTCCCTATCAGTCCTCGAGGTAGATGCCGCAGCCGATGACGAAGTCGCCGACCCGCTCGGCGTAGGTCGACTTGCGCTGCACGCGCCCGGTCTGCGGATTGTTCCAGCGATAGTCCACCCAGCCGCTGCCGCGCTCGCACGCGACGCGCACCGTCTCCCACGCGAAGCGCTTGCCGTCGACGTCCCGGAGGTTCGAATGGTCCTGGCCGACGAACTCGGGCTTGGCGCCGTTCGCCCGCATCACGCTGTGGAGGTCGTGCGCGATGAGGTAGTAGTCGCCTTCGACGAATCCGCCGTCGCGGCGGCTGAAATCGGCGAACGCCTTGTCGGCGCCATGGTGGCGCAGGTGCTCGATGCCGCGCCGCACGAGTGCCATTGCCCGCTCGCGCGCCTCGGCGCGGTCGAGCTTGAACGCCGACACCGCCTCGGCGAGCGCACCCGCCGAGTCGCGGAAGGAGAGCGCCGCTGCGGCGGTCTGCTCGACGAGCGCCGCGTTCTCCTGCGTGACGTTCTCGATCTGCGAGATCGCGCTCTTGATCTCTTCCAGCCCGGCGCTCTGCGCCGAGGACGCGCCGGCGATCCGCTCGATCACCTTGGCGACCTCGCCGACGCGCCCCATGGCGCGATCGATGGTGTCGGCCGCCTCCCTGACGTGACGCCCACCGTCGCCGACGCCCGCGACCGACTCCTGGATGAGCGCCTTGATCTGGTGCGCCGCGTCGGCGCTGCGCTGCGCGAGGCTGCGCACTTCGGCCGCGACGACGGAGAAGCCCTTGCCCTGCTCGCCCGCGCGCGCGGCCTCGACCGCGGCATTCAGTGCGAGGATGTTGGTCTGGAAGGCGATGCCGTCGATCACGCCGATGATCTCGGCCACCTTCTTCGAAGCGGCGTCCATCCGGCCCATCGACTCGGTGACGCGCCGCATGGAGTCGGCGGCGCGCTCGGCGCTCGCGCTCGTGTCGCGCGCGAGCTCGCTCGCCTGGCGACAGCTCTCGGCGTTCTGGCGCACCGTCTCGCTGAGCTGCGCCATGCCGCCGGCGGTCTGCTGCAGCGCCGAAGCCTGCTCCTCGGTGCGCTGCGAAAGGCTCGCGCAACCGCTCGAGACCTCCTTCGAGCCGGCGACGATCGCCTCGGCCCCGGCGCGAACCTGCACCACGATCCCGGCCAGCGCCTCGGCCATGTGCCCGATCGCGCCTCCGGTGTGGATCGAAAGATCGCCGCTCGCGATCCGCTCGGCCGCCGAGCGGAGCCGGCCGAGCCCCGCGCGCGAGGCGAAGTGGAAAGCGCCGAAAAGGTAGAGCGCCGCGCCGAACGCGGCGAGCGCCCCGCTCCAGGCCCGATAGTAGGAAAGCAGCTGCGCGAGCCCGAAAAGCCCGGCGATGAGCGCCGTGCTCCCGGCATCGCTCAAGCGGGCCGTCACCGCAGACCCCGGTGCGAACAGCGCCTTCAGGTTCCCCTCCTGGCCAATATCCCGGCCGATTCTAGGTAGCTCCCCGCACGCTGCGCGGGCGACGGGTTCCCGCGCCGAATACAATCTCACAAAATGCTGACACTCTACTGGGCGCCGGGCGCCTGCTCCTTCGTCCCGCACGTGGGCCTCGAGGCGGCGAAAGCCGAGTTCGAGCCGAAGATGGTGAAGCTGCACAAGGGCGAGCACCGCACGCCGGCGTACCTGGCGATGAACCCGAACGGCCAGGTGCCGGTGCTGGTCGTGGACGGCAAGCCGCTCACTCAGATCGTCGCGATCTGCGATTTCCTGGACCGCCAGTTCCCGGACGCCGGCTTGCTACCGAAAGAGGCCTGGGGAAGGAGCGAGGCGCTTTCGCAGCTCGCCTGGATGAACAGCACGCCGCACACCACCGCGACGCGCTTTTTCTTTCCGGAGCGCTATGCCGACAGCGACGCCGCCCGCGCCGAGGTGAAGAAGCGCGCGACCGAGGACTTCCGCGGCTATCTCGAGCGCATTCAGAACACCCTGGACCGGAAGTCTTTCTGGTTCCGCGACGCCTATCTCTTCACCCTGCTGCGCTGGGGCGGGTACGCTGGCATCGATCCGAAGTCGCTGCCCGCGTACTACGCCTACGCGCAGGAGCTCCTTAAGGCACCGCCGGTCGCCGCCGCCGCGGCGCGGGAGCGAATCTCGCTCGACACCTACAAAGCCTAGGCGGTACTCTCCCCGGCGAGAGGAGGATCACCCATGGCGCACGTCGCAGGCTCGACCGCCGCGCATCCCTGGTATCGCGGGCTCGACCGCAAGCAGTGGAACACGCTTTTCGCCTCGAACCTCGGCTGGATGTTCGACGGCTACGAGACCTATGCGCTCATCCTCACGGTGGGCGTCGCGCTGCACCAGCTGCTGCAGCCCGCGCAGTTCGCGCAGATCCCCGCCTACGCCGGCGGCGTGATCGGGCTGACGCTGCTCGGCTGGGGCATCGGCGGGATGATCGGCGGCATCCTCGCCGACTACATCGGGCGCAAGCGCACGATGATGATCTCGATCCTCGCCTACTCCCTCACCACCGGCCTCTCGGCCTTCGCCTGGAACTGGGAGTCGTTCGCGGTGCTGCGGCTCGTGGTCGGCATCGCCATCGGCTCGGAATGGGCGACCGGCACGTCGATCGTCGCCGAGCTCTGGCCCGACAAGGCGCGCGGCAAGGCGGCCGGTCTCATGCAGTGCGGCCTCGGCATCGGCTTCTTCGTCGCCTCGCTGGTCTGGCTGTTCGTGGGCGGACACGGGCCCAACGCCTGGCGCTACATGTACTTCATCGGCATCCTGCCCGCGCTCTTCACCCTCTGGATGCGCGCCGGCATCCCGGAGTCGCAGAAGTGGCAGCACGCCAACGAGCAGCGCCTCGCCGCGCGACGCAGCGGCCATCGCATGCGCTTCACCCTGGTCGAGCTGTTCTCGCTTCCGGAAGTGCGCCGGCGCACCGTGTTCGCCTTCCTGCTCTCGCTCACCACGACGCTCACCTGGTGGGGCATCTCGGCATGGCTGCCGCCCTACGTCGCCTCGGTGGCGGCGAAAGCCGGGCTCTCCGGGCCGCAGTGGGCGAGCTATGCCGGCATGGCCTACAACATCGGCGCGATCGCCGGGTACATCAGCCTTGGCTTCTTCGCCGACCGTTGGGGCCGCAAGCCGGTCGCGCTCGGCTTCGTCGCGCTCGCCTGGCTCACCACCCCGGTGGTGTTCCTGTGGACGCACGACCTCAATCTGCTGCTCGTCGCGTCGCTGGTGAACGGCTTCTTCAGCCTCGGGCTCTACTCGTGGATGCCGGTCTGGCTGCCCGAGCTCTTCCCGACGCGCATCCGCGCGACCGGCGTGGCATTCGTCTTCAACTCGCCGCGCTTCATCGCCTGGATCGGGCCGCTCGTCGCCGGCTGGCTGGTCGCCAACATGGGCGGCTTCAGCAACGCCGCCATGTCGATGGCGATGATCTACCTGCTCGGCCTGTTCAGCGCGCCGTTCCTGCCCGAGACGCGCGGCAAGCCGCTCCCCGAGGACGTCTAGCGCTCAGGTCTCGCGCCAGACGACGACCTCGTCGAGCCGCGCCCTGCGGGTGCGGAAGGCGTTCGCCGGGTGGCGCGCGTCCTCGTAGCCGAAGGAGATGCCGCAGACGACGTGCCGCTCCTGGCCGATGCCGAAGAACCGGCGCAGCGGCGCCGGCCGGCTCGCCAGCGCCGCCTGCGCGATGGAGGCGACGCCGAGGCTTCTCGCAGCGAGCATGAAGTTGTTGACCCAGGCGCCGCAATCGAGCACGCCGTAGATGCCGAGCGCCTCGTCGGTGCTGACGATCGCCGCGTGCGGCGCGCCGAAGAGACGGAAGTTCTCCAGCGCCTGGCGCGCCGAGCCATCACGGTCGCCGCGCCGGATGCCGACGCTCTCGTAGAGCTGCCATCCGCACTCGCGCCGGCGCGCCAGATAGACGCCGCGATACTCGCGGGGAAAGGGATAGTCGGGCGCCGCGGGCCCGGATTCGGCGGCCTCGACCAGCGCGGCGCGCAGGCGCTCGGTGGCGGCGCCGCTCGCGATGTGCACCTGCCACGGCTGCGCGTTGCACCACGACGGCGTGCGCTGCGCGATCTCCAGGATGCGCTCGATCACGGCGCGCTCCACCGGCCGGGGCAGGAAAGCGCGGCAGCTGTAGCGATCGGCGAGGAGCTGCTCGAAGGCGCCCGGCACGGCGGCTAGTTCTCGGGCACGTACTCCACCACGCCGCCGATCGAGGAGAGATCCTCGTCGCGGCCGCGCAGCTCCACCACGTTCATGTCCGGGTCGCGCACGAACACCGAGACGTGGCCGTCGCGGCCGAAGGACACCGGGCCTTGCGTAATGCGCACGCCCGCGGCGCGAAGAGCCTGGATAGTGTCCTTGACCGACGAGACGCGAAGCGCGACATGAGTGTAGCCCGGGTACTTCTCGCCGACATCCATCAGGATGTTCTTGCCGCCGGCATCGGCGTTCGCGTTGTAGACGAGGTTCAGCTCCACGCCGTGCTCGTTGCGCACGATCGCCACCGCGTCGTTGGCCGCTTTCGCATGCAAGGTGAAACCAAACAGCCCATAGAAGCGCATCGCGCGCTCCAGGTCGCGGACCCGGACGCCGATGTGGTCGACGCGCGCGATCTCGATCATTTCGTGAACGCCGACTGCACTAGCACGCTGGGCAGCCAGGTGGCGAGCGCGGGGAAGAACGTCACGGCGAGCAGCACCAGGGCGTCGGTGCAGAAGAAGGGAATCGAGCCCTTGACGACCTCCGACACCGGGATCTTCGACACGCCGCTCACCGCGAAGAGGTTGAGCCCCACCGGCGGCGTGACCAGGCTCATCTCCACGGTCAGCGTCATGACGATGCCGAGGTAGATGAGATTGATATGCATCGACTCGGCGACCGGATAGACGACCGGGATGGTGAGGAGAATCATCGCCACGCCGTCGACGAAGCAGCCGAGCACCATCTCGAGCGCGATGAAGGCGAAGATGAAGCCGAGCGCCGAAAGGCCCCACGAGCTCACCGTGTGCGTGATGGTCTGCGGCCAGTAGAGGTTGGCGGCGAGGAACTGGAACACGCCGACGCAGCCGACCAGGAACAGGATCACCGCCGTCAGGTTGAGCGAGCGGTTGAGCACCGGCATCAGGTCGCGCAGGAATGCCGCGCGGCGCGTGATCAGCCCGTACACGAGCGCATAGCCGCAGGCCACCGCCGCGGCCTCGGTCGGCGTGAACACGCCGCCGTACAGGCCGCCGAGGATGACCACCGGCATGCCGAATGCCGGCAGCGCCGCGATCGTCGCCGGCCAGAGCTTCGCCGCGTCGAACGTGCCGCGCGCGAGCTTGTATCGCCAGGCGAGCCAGACGATCGCCACGACGTTGGCGAGCGCGAGCAGCAGCCCGGGGATCACTCCCGCGAAGAACAGATCGACCACCGAGGTCTCGGTGACGATGCCGTAGAGGATCAGCGGGATGCTGGGCGGAATCAGGATGGCGATGCCGCCGCTCGTCGCGACGAGGCCCGCCGCGATCCAGGGCGGATAGCCGCGCTTCAGCATCTCCGGAATGGCGATCACGCTCATCGCCGCCGCCATGGCGACGCTCGAGCCGGAGATCGCCGCGAACAGCACGCAGGCGAGGATCGTGGCGATGCCGAAGCCGCCCGGCAGCCAGCCCACCAGCGCGTCGGCGAAGCGGAACAGCAGGCTGACCAAGCCGGTTCGCTCCATCAGGAATCCCGCGAAGATGAAGAGCGGGATCGCCATCAGGCTGTACTTGGAGATGAAATTGAAGAACGCGCGGAACACCACCGTCGGCTCGAGCAGCGGGTCGAACAGCATGTAGGCGAGCGCGCTGCCCGAGAGCGCGATGCCGATCGGCACGCTGAGCAGCAGCAGGACGATGGCGAGGATGCCGACGAACGCCATTCAGTCCACCCGATCGTTGAGGGTGGCGTCCTCCACGAGCACGTTCCGGCCGCGCAGCTTCTGGATGCCGCGCCAGGACTGGAAGAAGAGCGAGATCACCATGAACGCGAAGCTCGCCAGCAGCACCCAGAGGAACGGCGTGAGCGGCAGCTCCAGGCTCTCGGTGCGCGGCGCATATTGCTGGCTCTCCACCACCTCGTCCCAGCCCCACCAGACGACGGCGAGCATGAAGAGCAGGGCGAAAATCGTCGCCGCGACCTCGATGTAGTCCATCACCCGCCGGGTGCGCGGCCCGACCGTGCGCAGCGCATGCAGCAGGATATCCACGCTGAGGTGCGAGCCGCGGCGCTGCGCGATGCCGAAATAGAGGAACACCGCGGACAGGATGAAGTAGGTGACCGCGTCCTGCTGCCAGTGGAACGAGACGCCGAGCAGGTAGCGGCGGAACACCTCGAGCAGCGCGAGCAGCGTGCAGCCGAGCATGATCACGGCGGCGACGGGCGCCAGGATCTTCTCCTGGAACGCCCGCCACAGCGCGTACGCTTTCTCCACCCTCCCCCCCGTCCCGGCCTGTTGCCTGCTTCTTGCCTGTTGCGCGCTTCTTATTTGATGACGATGATCGACTGGTACTTCGAGCAGTCGGTCTTCTCGACCGGCGACGATCCGGCCGGGTACTCCTTGTTCAGCGCGCGCGCCTCCTTGGCGAACTGGTCGACCATGCCCTTGGCGTCGGCCGGCATCTTCGACTTGACGAACTGCTGCGAGGCGTCGCCGACCGCCTCGACCAGCAGGTCGACCTCCTGCGGCGTCATCCAGTACACGCCGGGCTTCGACGGATCCTTGGTGCCGTACTTCTCGTAGGTCATGCGATCGACGCACCAGTTGAGCTCCTTCTCGCGCGCGATCGTCTGGTGCACCAGCTTCTCGAGGACCGCCTGCGTCGGCTTGGGCAGCCGGTTCCACCAGCGCTCGCTCGCCGCGACCATGTAGTAGTCGCCGGTGAACGCGCCGGCGCCGCCGGTCGTGTAGTAGGGCGCCTGCTCGCGCACCGCGAGCCAGCCGCCGATGCTGGTCATCAGGCCGTCGATCACGCCCGACTGCAGCGCATTGGGCACTTCGCCGAAGGCCATGACCACCGGCGACGCCTTCCACGAGGAGAGCGACGCGTTCTCGACCGGGCCCATGCTGCGCACCTTGCGCCCGGTGAAGTCCTCCGGCTTGAGATAGCGCTTCTGCCCGCCGACGCCCATGCCGAAGCTCATGTGCGCGGCGCCGAACACCTTGATGTGCTGGTTCTTCGCCAGGCGCTCGACCAGCTCCTGATACGTCTTGGTCTGCTCGAGGTGATCGACGGCGCCGACCGTGGTGAGGTTGCCCGGCCCGACCAGCGCCATCATGCGCGGCTCGACGGGAGCGGCCTTGCCCATCTGCATCCAGCTCATCTCGAGGTTGCCCTGGCGCATCGCCTCGAACGCTTCCGGGATCGTGTAGAGCGAGCCCGCGTAGTAGATGCGCGCCTGGCTGCCGGGGATGGCCTTCGGCAGCTCTTCGGCGAAATACTGCAAGGCAAGTGCCGCGGGATGCGGCGGCGGCGAGAAGTCGGCGGCGAAGCGCAGCACGACCGGCTTCAGCTTCTCCTGCGCTGCGACGGGCGCGGAAAGCGCGGCGGCGGCGAGCGCACAGGCGACGGCGGTGAAGAAAACGCGGCGAACAGGGTACGACGCCATAAACTCCTCCTCAGGCTTTATGGACGGACCGGCGACCGTATCCCGGCGACGCCGCAGCGTCAAGTATGATTGAGCCACTCTGCAGGTCACCCTAACGTTCGACAACGGCCCCGAGCCGGCCGTCACCGACCGGGTCCTCGACATCCTCGAGGCGACCGGCGTAAGAGCGACGTTCTTCGTCCTCGGCTCCAAGCTCGTCGAGCCGAAGCGGCGCGCGCTCGCGAAGCGCGCGCACGCCGATGGCCACTGGATCGGCAACCACACCTGGTCGCACGCCGAGCCGCTCGGACGGATCGGCGACGCCTCGCGGGTCATCTCCGAGATCGTCGAGACGCAGGCGCTGATCGCCGAGCTCGCGCACCCGGACCGCCTCTTCCGGCCCTTCGGCGGCGGCGGCGCGATCGGCGCGCACCTCCTCAATGAAGTTGCGGTGAAGACTCTCCGGGAGGAGCGAATGACCTGCGTGCTGTGGAACGCGATTCCGCGGGATTGGGCGGATCCGCGCGGCTGGGCCGAAGTCGCCCTGGCGCAGTGCCTGGCGCAGCCCTGGACCCTGCTCGTGCTGCACGACCTGCCGACCGGGGCCATGGGGCGCCTGCGCATCTTCATCGATCGCGTGCTCGACCACGGCGGCACTTTCCGCCAGGATTTCCCGGCGCAGTGCGTGCCGCTGCGCCGCGGCGAAGTCGTTGCGCCGCTCGAGC
>DASQYN010000377.1:0-4913 GCA_035639215.1 Burkholderiales bacterium | reverse complement strand
AGGTCGCCGAGCACATGGGCGCGGACGCCTACATGGTGGACAGCGCCGCCGACCTGAAGCCGGAATGGATCGCCGGCAAGCGCCGCGTCGGCATCACCGCGGGCGCCTCGGCGCCCGAGGTCCTGGTGCTCGAGCTGGTGGCGCGGCTGCGCGAGCTCGGCGCCTCGAGCGTGCGGCCGCTCGAGGGCATCACCGAGGACGTCGCGTTCTCGCTGCCGCGCGAGCTTGCCGCTCAGCGCTCCCGGTAGGAGAAGCGCCGCATCGTGCTGCTGCCGCTGCCGAGCTGGACGTTCACCGTCGTCTTGCTCGTGTCCGCGCCAGTGATGATGTCCTTGATGTCGCCCGAGGGCAGCTGCACGATCGCCATGCCGACCGCGATGGTGCCGCCGAGCGACGATCCGACGACGCCGTTCACCGCGGTGGCGACCGCCGATCCGCTGCGGAAGTCGAAGTCGTAGACGCGGCTCGAGCCGCCCACCGAGCAGGCGCCCCCGCCGGACGGGATGTTGGTCACCACCTTCAGCGTGCCGAGCACGAGGCGCGGGTCGATGTTGACCCGCTCGCCCGCGCCGATGAAGTCCACCAGCCAGCCGTCGTTGGTATTCCAGTCCACCGCATTGCTCGTGATACCGAGGTCGACGCTGTTGATCAGCGTCAGCGTCTGCGTCACCAGGTTCGCGCTGGTGCGAAGGTTGGCGCCGTAGTCGGCGTTCTTGTCCTTGAAGCCGTAGAGCGTCTGCTGCCAGGCGATGCCGCTCGCCGCGCCCGGATCGATGAGGTCGGAGATGCCGCCGTGCGTGCCGTCCCCGAGATAGCGGCCCGTGCCGATGTACAGCACGCGGCTGGAGCTGATATGCGTGAGCGCCGGTCGCGTGGTGATGGGCTGGGCGCGTCCGGCGCCGTCCTTCAGCGTGGCGACGTGCGTCACGCACGGCGCCGTGGCCGTCGAGGCGGCCGGCGGCGCGCATTGCGGCGATGCCGACTGGCCCACGTCGAGGCGCCAGACGTTGCCGAGCTGGTCGGCACCGTAGACGAACTCGAAGGTCGCGTCGGTAGCCGGCGAGTCGTAGAAGGCCGACATTTTCATCAGCCCGGCCGGCGTGGTCGTATTGCCGACGCCGGTGCTCACCTTGCTCAGGACCGCGCCGGTAATGGCATCGAGCACATAGAAGCGGCCTACGCCGTCCCCAGTGCCGACGCCGGTCACGGGATCGGGAACGTTGTTCAGGCCGGAGGACAGGACGACGACCCACTTGCCGTCGACCTTGCGCTTGCCGACGATCGGGTTGCCATAGCCGAACCCGAGATCCGGGTCGGAGATGCTGCAATACGTCGGGTCATTGCAGAATTCCCACAGTGCCTTCGGATTCGAGGCGTCGGTGATGTCGAGCGCGTAGAAGCCTTTGCCGCCGCCGCCGGCGCCGCCGATGAGGATCGTTTTCCACGCCGAGGCGCTCGCGTCGTAGACGTCGAACGATTCCGGCGAGCCGTCGACGAAGAAGCGGTGCTGCACCGCATAGTTCGTATCGGCGAGAGCGTACATGCCGGTCAGCAGGAAGCCTGGCGCGTAGGCCCAGACTTCCACGCCCGTGTCGCCGTGGAAGGCGTGCAGGTAGCCGTCGTTGGCCGCGACGTAGACGCGCGGCGAGCGCGTCGCATTGGCCGAGGCGAACGACGAGTACGAGGGTGTCACCGCATCGTTGTAGCTCAGCGTCGGATTGCGGACGTAGACCGGCTTCGCCGAGATCGTGTCGCCCAGCACCGTGCTCGAGGTCGCGCCGGTGATCGGGTCGACGAAGTTGCGGTCGCGGAAGATCGTGCCTTCCAGCGCCTGCCAGCCGCGCAGGTAGCCGAGCAGCTGGCTGCCGTCGTTGGCCGTGGCCTGGTCCGTCAGGTTCAGGCTGCCGCACTGGAACATCAGGCTGCATTTGCCGTTGAAATACGCCTGTTCCCCGGTCGTGAGGCTCGCCCAAGTGAACGGCTTTATCTTCGTCGAGCTGGTGACCGCGCTGTCGAAGGTGTAAATGGTGCGCGAGTCGCTCGTGGCGCCCACCATCGAGAGCAACTGCTGATCGGCATACCACTGCACTGTGGCATTGACGTTGCCGGTTGCCGGGTCGATGGTCTGCGCGAACACTTTCCCGGACCAGGTGTTGGTCTCGTACGTGGTGCTGAAGATCTGGTTGTCGGTCTGCGTCACGTTCGGGCTCGAGGTGGCCGAGGCCGCCGCCGAGGCGACCTGCGAGCTGAGCGCGGTCAGGGCCGAGGCGATGCCCTTCGAGAGCGCGTCGGCGTTGAGCGCCTGGTAGTACGTGCCGCGCCCGTTGACCGCCGCGTGCCACAGGTCGTCGAGGTTGGCGCTCGTGTTGTCGGCGGGCGCAGGCCAGTTGCAGCTTCCGCTGGTCCAGAAGCAGCCGTTCAGCGTGCCGCTCTTGATGTTGAAGAAGTCGCCGCTGGTCGCGGTGTCGTAATCGGTCTGGAAGCGCATCAGGCCGTCGGCAAGGCCGATGCCGAAGGTCACCATGTGCTGGTAAGGAATGAAATCCTTCGCGCCGGTCTTCACCGGCACCTCGTTGGTGGAAAGGTCGACGGTGCTGGCCGGATTGGTATTCGGGCTGAATTTCGGCCCCGTGGCATCGCCGTAGACGTCGGTGCCGCCGCGCAGCTTGGTTTGATAGAAGTAGGTGGCGACGTCGGCCACGGTCGAAGGCGTCCCGGCGCCGGAGAACGTCGAGGTCGCCGTTCCGCCCAAGGTGGTCTGCGGGTTCGGGCTCCAGACGGCGACCGCCGTGCCCGTGCCGCTCGTGCTCGTGACGGTTCCCACCGACGTCTGGGGGTTCGGGCTGAGCGTAATCGTGATGGACGACGAGGAGCAGCTCGGAAAGCTGCTGCTGAAAGTGCTGCCGTTGGTGCTGTACATGTACGTAGAAGAACCGCTAGGGGTGTTGTTCAGCGTTTGCACCCCGTCCGCGGTGATGACCGTATTCGTGGTCGTTCTCGTCTGGCGGATGACGACGTACTTGCCCGTGCTGCTGCAGGCCGAGCATGATTGCGTCGAGCCGTCGGCAAAGATTACGGGACTGCTCGGGCTGCCGGAAGAGACATCCCTGCAGAGCTTGTCCTGCACGATGGTCTGCGGCGTATCCTGCCGCGTCCAGTTGGCGGTGACACAACCGGTGACGTTGGTGAACTGCTCGTTCGACAGCACCTGGCTGCTCGTCAGCACGCCGTTGCTGAATTCCTCATGCGTATAGGTGCTGTAGTCGCGCTCGATGACGGCATGCTCCGTCGGCTGGCAGCCGCAGGCCGTCGTAGCGCCGCTGCTGAAGGTCGCGATGTTGTTGCCCTGGCAGACGACCTGCTCCTGGTTGAGCTGAATCGGGGTGTCCTTGGTGCTCGTATTGCCCGTGCCGTCGAGCGTGACCGTGGTGCTTCGGTCGATTAGGATGTTGCCCAGCAGATTCTCCGGCTGCTGATCGAGGTTGAGGATGGTCTTGCCCGCCGGCGTGAGCGGCGGATTACTGCTGAGGCCGTTCCAATAGCCGTCGGTCGTCAGTAGCGTGAAGTTCCTCTGGCAGGCGGCCTGAACGGGGTCGTCCGCGGCCGGGATGCCGGTCGTAAGGCCGCTGCCCAGCTTTCCGGCGTAAATCCAGCCCGCCCGCGCGAGCGCTTCCTGCAGCGGCGTGCCGTTGCCGGCGGTCTGCTTGTAGAACTTGTCATAGAACAAGCTGGCCTGCGCGGTGTCGAAGTTGGCGATCTTCAGGTATTTGGTGGAGGACACGGAGCCGGAGTCCTGGGCGTGCATCGTGATCAGTCCCAGGCGGATGGAGCTCGGCTTGGGCGGCGTGCCGCCGGGATTGCCGATGAAGGCCAGGAAGGCGAGACCGACCGAGGTCTTCATCATCTGCAACCGCGTGCGGTAGTAGGTGTACCACCGCGCGTAGTTGTTGAGCTCCTCGTCGTAAGTACACGTCGGAGCCGCGGCGCAGTCCGAGCGATTCGGCCGGTTGGCGTAGCTCGTTACCGACGAGTGGATCGTGTCGCGGCGAAACCAGCCATATCTCGCGTACAGATATTTCTTGGCGTTGTCTTCGTCGTACTTGGCGCGGCAGCGCGGCGTGCCGGCGGAATCGGCAACGGCGACCGGCGCGAGCGCCTGCGCCTGCGTCTGGCAGAAGCGCACGTACGCCGGGAAGCTGAACCCTCCCGGCGGCGTGCTGCCGGGCAGGACCAGCACGCAGTTGGTGAGGTTCGGGTCGGAGCAATATTCGACGGGGACTATCGCGTACGAGAGCGCGGGGCCAGTGACCGAAGTGCCGCGGTTGTAGAGCCCGCTGCGGATCCAATTGGCCGTTCCGGAAGACGATCCGCTCGTGGAACCCGTGTACGTGAACGTGTTCGCGTCGGTGACCGTGACGACCGTCGTGCTGGTGAGCTTGTCCTGGTTGCCGTCGCTGGAATCGACGTTGATGACGTCGCCCGTGACCAGGCCATGGTTGTTGCTGGTCACGGTAACAGTCGAGCTGGAGCGGGACCACGAAGCGCCGGTCGTGTATTTCCGATAGGCGCCGTTGGTCGCAGATACGGATCCGCTGCTGGTGCTCGTGTACTGGAAAGTGTTGGCGTCGGGCACCGCACTGACCTGCACTGCGACGAGGTCTATGCTGCTGTTTCCCGTACCGGTCGCGTAAATCCAGTTGTTGACCGCCAGGTTGTGCGGCTCGACCGTCGTCACCGTGACGGTGTTGCCGCTGCGCGAGAAGCTGCCGATCGACATCATCTCCGGCAGGCCGAAGATCTGCGTGCTCGCATTGGTCGGGTGCGTCCGATAAGGGAACTGCCCGGCGGTCATCGTGCGGCCGAGTCCGTCGGTGCCGCTCACCACGACCGGCGGCGAGGTGTCGGTCGCGCCA
>DASQYN010000376.1:0-7624 GCA_035639215.1 Burkholderiales bacterium | reverse complement strand
CGGCACTGGCTCACGCCGGTCGGCGCGAAGAAGGCAGCGGGGAAGAAGCGATGAACCCCGACAAGGCGCGCGAAGTCGAGGTCGGAGCGAAGGACCTGCCGCTGCACTGCCCGATGCCCGGCTCGCCCCTCTGGTCGCGGCACCCGCGCATTTTCCTCGACGTGGCGCGAGAGGGAGAATCGCGCTGTCCGTATTGCGGCACGCTCTACGTCTACAAGGGACCGCCGGTCAAGGGTCACTGAAGTGTCAAGGGTCCTCGTCGTCGCGCCCAATTGGATCGGCGACGCCCTGATGGCGCAGCCGCTGCTCGCGCGGCTGCGCGACAAGGAGCCGCAGCTCGAGATCGACGTGCTCGCGCCGGAATGGGTCGCGCCGGTGGCGCGGCGCATGCCGCAGGTGAGCGACGTGATCGTCGCGCCGTTTCGCCATGGCGCCTTGCAGCTCGCGGCGCGCTGGCGCCTCGGCCGCGGCCTCCAGGCGCGCGCCTACCGGCATGCCATCGTGCTGCCCAACAGCTGGAAGTCGGCACTGGCTCCCTTCTTCGCCGGCATCGGGTTGCGCAGCGGCTATGTCGGCGAGGCGCGCTACGGGTTGCTCAACCTCGTCTATCGCGAAACGCCCGGCACCATGGTCGAGCATTACGTGCGCCTCGCCGATGCGCCGGGGTTCGCATCCCCGGAGCCGCTCGCCGCGCCGCGCCTCAGCTTCGATGCCGAGCAAGTCGCCGCCACGCAGGCGAAGTTCGGCATCCTCGGTGCCTATGCGGTGCTCTGTCCGGGCGCCGAGTACGGCGCCGCCAAGCGCTGGCCGCATTTCGCGGCGCTCGCCGAGCGCATGGACCTGCCGGTCGTGCTGCTCGGCTCGCGCAACGATGCGCCGGTCGCCGCCGGCATCCCGGGCAAGAACCTCGTCGGCGAGACGACGCTCGACGAGGCGATCGATCTCATCGCCGGTGCGGCGCGCGTCGTGAGCAACGACTCGGGGCTGATGCATGTCGCCGCAGCGCTCGGGCGGCCGCTGATCGCTCTTTTCGGCTCTTCCAGCCCGCAGCGCACGCCGCCCCAGTCGGCCGCCGCGCGGGTACTATGGCTGCAGCTCGAATGCAGCCCCTGCTACGCGCGCGAGTGCCCGCTCGGCCACCTGCGCTGCCTGCGCGACATCAGCGTCGAGCAGGTGCTCGCCGAGATGATCCGCTCATGAGCCCGGCCGCCGCCTTTCCCACCGCCCAGGACGCCGAGAACGCCTTCTACGAGGCGCTCGAGCGCTGCGACCTCGACGGCATGATGGCGGTCTGGGCGGAGGACGACGACATCGTCTGCGTGCATCCCGGCGGCCCCCGGCTCACCGGCCAGGAGCAGATCCGCGAGAGCTGGGCGCGGCTGTTCTCCGCAGGGCCGCACGCAAGGGTAAGCATCACCCAGCAGGTCGCGATCAGCGCGATGATGCTCGCCGTGCACAGCGTGCACGAGAACTTTACCGTCGAAGGCGAGAGCCGCGGCGATGCACGCCCTTTACCGGTCGTCGCGACCAACGTCTACCTGCGTACCGCCGCCGGCTGGCGGATGATCGTGCATCACGCTTCGCCGGCGCCCGCGCCGGCGCAGCCGGCCGCCGCGCGCGCCGGCGCGCCGAAGCTCCTGCATTGATCGGCCACCTGCAGACCATCGTCGCCGCGGTTTTTCCGCCGCCGCCCGTGCCGCTCGTGCGCGAGCGCTGGGACACCCCGGACGGCGACTTCGTCGATGTCGATTTCACCGACCCCCGGGGCGCCGGCCCGCTGCTCGTCCTCCTGCACGGCCTGGAGGGCAGCTCCGGCAGCCACTACGCGCGCGGCCTCGCGGCGCGCTTCGCGCAGGCCGGA
Source organism: Burkholderiales bacterium (assembly GCA_035639215.1). Taxonomy (GTDB): domain Bacteria; phylum Pseudomonadota; class Gammaproteobacteria; order Burkholderiales; family SG8-39; genus SCGC-AG-212-J23. Next base: position 5,763 of record DASQYN010000376.1, on the reverse strand, counting down.
TGGCGCGTCGCCATCCCCCATTGGCGCGGCTGCTCGGGCGAGCCGAACCGCCTCGCCCGCGCGTACCACTCGGGCGACAGCGACGAGCTCGACTGGCTGCTCGGACGCCTGCGCGGCCCCGTGGACGCGCTCGGCATTTCGCTCGGCGGCAACGTGCTCCTCAAGTGGCTGGGCGAGCGCGGCCCGCAAGCGGCGAGGCGCGTGCGACGCGCCGCCGCCGTCTCCGCGCCGCTCGACCTCGCCGCCGCGGCGCACGCGCTAGACCGCGGCCTGAACCGCCTGCTATATACGCGGATGTTCCTCGACAGCCTCAAGCCCAAGTCGCTCGCCAAGCTGGAGCGCTTTCCCGGCCTCTACGACGCCGCGCGCCTTCGCCGGGCGAAGACCTTTCGCGAGTTCGACGATCTGGTCACCGCGCCGCTGCACGGCTTTCGCGATGCGGAGCATTATTGGAACGCGTCCTCGAGCGGCGCCTACCTGGCGCAGGTGCGCGTGCCGACGCTGGTCCTCAATGCGCGCAATGATCCTTTTCTCCCCGAGCCCGCGCTCATCGCCGCGTCGGCGAAGGCCGCGTCCTGCGTCGAGCTCGAGTTCCCGCGGCGCGGCGGCCACGTCGGCTTCCGGCCGGGCTGGCTCGCGCAGCGCCTCATGAACTTCTTCCGCCAATGAAATTACCTGCCGAAATCTTCCGCACCTATGATATTCGCGGCGTGGTCGCGAAGAGCCTGACCGCGGCCGTGGTGCGCGACATCGGCCGCGCCCTGGGGTCGCTCGGCCGCGAGCGCGGCGCGCCGACCTTCGCCGTCTGCCGCGACGGCCGGCTCTCCGGCCCCGAGCTGGTCGAGGCGCTGAGCGCCGGGCTCAACGCCGCCGGCGCCGACGTCATCGACATCGGCATGGGACCGACGCCGCTCGCCTACTTCGCCGCGCACCACCTCGGCTGCGGCAGCTGCGTCGCGGTGAGCGGTAGCCATAATCCGCCGGAGTACAACGGGCTGAAGATGGTCGTCGCCGGCACGACGCTTTACGGGGATGATATTCAGGCGCTGCGCACGCGCATCGAGCGCGGCGAGCTCAAATCCGGCACCGGTAAGCGCACGAGCGCCAGCGTTCTCGATGCCTACGTCGAGCGCATCGCCGGGGACGTGAAGCTCGCGCGGCCGATGCGCGTCGCCATCGATTGCGGCAACGGCGTGGCCGGCATGGCGGCGCCCCGCCTTTATCGCCGGCTCGGCTGCGAAGTGACCGAGCTCTATTGCGAAGTCGATGGGCGCTTTCCCAATCACCATCCGGACCCGGCGCAGCCGAAGAACCTGGCGGACCTGATCAAGACCTTGCGGACCGGCAACGCCGAGCTCGGCCTGGCCTTCGACGGCGACGGCGATCGCCTGGGCGTGGTGACCAAGGACGGCGAGATCATCTTCGCCGACCGGCAGCTCATGCTGCTCGCGAAGGACGTGCTAAGCCGCCATCCGGGCGCCGAAATCATCTACGACGTGAAAAGCACCCGCCTGCTCGCGCCCTGGATCGAGCGCCACGGCGGCCGGCCGCTGATCTGGAAGACCGGCCATTCGCTCATCAAGGCGAAGCTGAAGGAGACCGGCGCGCTGCTCGCCGGCGAAATGTCGGGCCATACGTTCTTCCGGGAGCGCTGGTACGGTTTCGACGACGCGCTCTACGGCGGTGCCCGGCTCCTCGAGGTGCTTTCCCGGGAAGCCGATCCCAGCGCCGCGCTGAAGGCGCTGCCCAACGCGCCGTCGACCCCCGAGCTGCACTGGGCGCTCGCCGAAGGCGAGCCGCATGCGCTTGTGGAGAAGCTGCAGGCCGCCAAGCCCTTCCCGAGCGCCGAGCGGGTGCTTACCATTGACGGCGTGAGAGCCGAGTACCGCGACGGCTTCGGCTTGGCGCGGGCGTCGAACACGACGCCGGTCATCGTGCTGCGCTTCGAGGCCGACAACGCCGCCGCTCTCGAGCGCATCAAGAAGGAATTCCGTGCCGCTCTGCAGCCGCTCAAGCCCGATGCGCCGCTTCCTTATTAGCCTGCTGCTCGCCTCCGGGAACGCCCTCGCGGGCTGTCCCGCGCTTCTCGACCATACGCTGCCCACGCTCGACGAGCGCTCGCAGTCGCTGTGCCAGTACTCGGGCCAGGTATTGCTGGTCGTGAATACGGCAAGCCAATGCGGCTACACGCCCCAATACGATGGCCTGGAAGCGCTCTACCGCAAATACCGCTCGCGCGGTCTGGTCGTGCTCGGCTTTCCGTCGAACGATTTCGGCGGCCAGGAGCCCGGGTCGAACCAGGAGATCTCCACCTTCTGCGTGAACGAATACGCGATTGACTTCCCGATGTTCGCGAAGAGGGCGCTGCGCGAGAACCCGTTCTATGCAGGCCTCGTCAAGGCGGCGGGCGTCGCGCCTTCCTGGAACTTCCACAAGTACCTGGTGGACCGCAGCGGCCGCCGGGTCGAGAGCTTCGCCACCCGCGTCGAGCCGAACGATCCGCGGCTCCTCGCCACCCTGGAACGCCTTCTCGCTCAACCGGAGGAATCTCAATGAAGACGCTGATCGCCGCGCTAGCCCTGGGCCTTGCCCTTTCCCCGAACGCCTTCGCTCAGGAGAAGAAGCCGCCGACGGCTGCGCAGAAGAAGCAGCAGGAGCGGATGAAGGAGTGCAACGAGAAGGCAAGCGACAAGAAGGGCGACGAGCGGAAGGCCTTCATGTCGAGCTGCCTCAAGGCCGCGGGCGCCGGCGGACAGCCGAGCGCCGCTCAGAAGAAGCAGCAGGCCCGCATGACGGCCTGCAACAAGCAGGCGACCGAGAAGAAGCTGAAGGGCGACGAGCGCAAGAGCTTCATGAGCTCCTGCCTCAAAGGCTAGCGCTTAATAGCTCACCAGGCTGAGCGCATCCACGGGGGTGCGCCGGCCGCTCCACACGGCTTCCAGGGCGCGATCGATCGCCTCACGCCGGCGCCGCAGCTCGGCGGCCCGCGCGGCGAGATAGGCGTAGAACTTCGCGACACCGACGGAATTGCGCTCCGCCCAGAGCGCGCCTTTACCGCTCGGCAGGCCTCTCGGCACGGCGGCGAAGTCGTCGTAGCGCGGCAGCGGCGCGAGGCCAAGCCGGAAGCGCGCCCGCCGCGCGATCTCCGAGGCGCTCGCCGAAGAGGCGGTGAGCACCGCGCATTCGCCGCTGGCGAAGCGCGCTTCGGCCTCGTCGAGCTCGCCGGAATAGCTGAAGTAGCCGGCCGTCTGCCATGATGAAAGCATCGACACCCAGCGCACGAGGAGCTGGCGGTCGAACTCCCCGCCGTTCGCGCCGAGCAGGACCCACGACGGCCAGGCCGTCGTGTAGCCGCAAGCCTGACCGGAATCGGCGAGCGCGCCCAGCGTGCGCGCCATCTCGTACCAGGTGCGCGGCGGCGGCTTGCCGTCGAGGCCGGCGCGGCGAAACGCATCGCGGTTGTAGTAAAGGAGCGGCCGGGCGGTATTGAGCGGCAGCGCGAGCTTCTCGAGCTTGCCGGGCAGCCCGCCGTTCGCCGGCAGCAGGATGATGTGGAACTCGGACTGCGAGGCATTGAACGCCCGGGCCGCAGCCGAGAGCTCGCGCGCCAGCGCCGGGTCCACGGCGTGCCAGAGGCGCACCTCGCTGCCCGCTCGGGCAGCCTGAGCGCAAAGCAGGAAAAGCAGCGCAGCGACGAGCTTTCTTTTCATCCCTGGCGCGAAGTATATAGTCGGGCGCGAGATGAGCGCGATCCACGACCTGGCGGCGTATCGGCTCGCGGGCGCCTATTCGCGCGGCGAGCTCTCGCCGGTGGAGGCGACGAGGGCGGCGCTCGAGCGCATTGCCGCCTGGGAGCCCCGCGTCAACGCGCTCTACCACCTGGACGAAGCTGCCGCGCTCGCGCAGGCGCGCGAGTCGGACCGCCGCTGGCGCGACCGCCGGCCGCGCTCGCGCCTCGACGGCGTGCCGATCACGATCAAGGAGAACATCGCCACCCTCGGCGATCCGTCGCCGATCGGCACACGGGCTAATGAGGAAGAACCGCCGCAGCGCGCCGACGCGCCGCCGGCGGCGCGGGTACGCGAAGCGGGATGCGTGATCCTCGGCAAGACCACCATGCCGGACTACGGCATGCTCTCTTCCGGCCTGTCCAGCCTGCATGGGGTGACCCGCAACCCGTGGCGGCTCGAGCGCAACCCCTCGGGGTCGAGCTCGGGCGCCGCTGCTGCAGCGGCCGCGGGCTACGCGCCCCTGCATCTCGGCACGGACATCGGCGGATCGGTTCGCCTGCCGGCCGTCCATTGCGGCATCTTCGCGCTCAAGCCCTCGTTCGGCCGGGTGCCGATCCATCCGCCTTACCTCGGGCGGGTGGCCGGACCGATGACTCGTGAAGTGACCGATGCGGCCCTGCTGCTCGAGGTGATCGCCCGGGCCGACGCGCGCGACTTCCTCTCCCTTCCCTCTGCCGCCGAGGCGTACAGCGACGATCTGGACGCGCTCGATCCCGGCCGCTTGCGCATCGGTTTTCTCCCGCACATGGGCGTCGGCCTGCCGGTCGCTGCGCCGGTACGCGCAGCCGCCGAAGCGGCGGCCGCGGCGCTCGCCGCCGCCGGGTGCACGGTCGAGCCGCTGCGCTCGTTCCTCACCGAGCAGATGCTCGACGCAACCTGCCGCTTCTTCGAGGCCCGCTCGTACAACGACATTTCCCGGCTCCCGGCCGAGCGCCGGGCGAAGGTCCTGCCGTTCATCGTGCAATGGTGCAGCCACCGCGCCGCCGGATTCTCGGGTCGCGACGTCATTCAGGCGTACGCTCAGGTGATGGCGATGGCCGAAGCCGCCGTGGCGGCGAGCGAGCGCTACGACTTCGTGATCTCGCCCGCCTCGCCAATCCTCGCGTACGAAGCCGAGCTGCCCGCGCCGACGAACGATCCGTGCAACGCGTTGCCGCACATTGCCTTCACCGTGCCTTACAACATGTCGGGACAGCCGGCCGCGTCCGTGAACTGGAGCTACAGCGACGACGGCCTCCCGGTCGGCGTGCAGCTCGTAGGCCGGCGATTCGACGACCGTGGCGTGCTGCGGCTCGCGCGTCTCGTCGAAAAGCTGCGCCCTGCGCAGCGGGCTTGGCCGCAACCCTTACCGTAAACTACCGCCATGGATCGCCTCGATGCGCGCGCCATCGCGCTGCCGGGCGTGGAAGTGCGCGTGCTCGAGCGCTGCACCTCCACGAACGAGCTGCTGCTCGCCGAGGCGCCCGATCGGACGGTGCTGCTCGCCGCGGAGGAGCAGACGGCCGGGCGTGGCCGGCGCGGCCGGCGCTGGTATGCCGCACCGGGCAGCGCCGCTACGTTCTCGCTTTGCCGAAGGATTCGCCGGCCGCTGCGCGAGCTGCCCGGCGTGGCGCTGGTCGCCGGCGTGGCGGCGGTCAAAGCGCTGCGCAGCCTCGGCGCCGGCCGCGTCGCCCTGAAGTGGCCGAACGATCTCGTCGTCGAGGACGCGAAGCTCGGCGGCATCCTGGTCGAGACACGCGGCGGCGCCGGCGGGGCGCTCGCGGTGATCGGCATCGGCATCAATTGCCGGCGCGACGTCGGCCTCGAGCTGCGTCTGCGCCGCCGGGTGGCCGCGCTTGAGCGCCTCATTGGCGCTCCCGAGCGCAATGCCGTCATCGCGCGCATCGCCGCGGAGCTGATGCGCTCGCTCGATCTTTTCGAGGCCCGCGGCCTGGAGCCGTTGCGCCGCGAATGGGAGGCGCTCGACGCGCAT
>DASQYN010000375.1:0-2164 GCA_035639215.1 Burkholderiales bacterium | reverse complement strand
AAGACGGCGGCGCGGCCATTCAGCTCGGCAAGGTTCACGTCGATCGTCACGTCGGCGCCTTCCAGGGTCGGGGCTAGGTGGTCGATCTCGACGCGCGTGCCGACCGAATCTTCCCCCGGCCCGAGGTGCTGCAGGAGCAGGTCGCGGCAGGAGATCTCGATGTCGCGCACCAGCATCGGCGTGGCATAGACGCGCGCGTCGTCGCCCATGAAACCGATGGTGCTCTCGCGGTTGACGTGGAAGCTGCGCTGCGCGGCGATGCCGGCCTTCAGGGTGGGTTTCATGGGCAATTCCTTTCGCTTAGATACCGAGGTAGGCGGTGCGGACGGCCGGGTCGGCGAGCAGGCCGGCTCCCGTCCCGGAAAGCGTGACGCGGCCCGCCTCGAGGACGTAGGCGCGAGCGGCGATGGCAAGCGCGCCCACCGCGTTCTGCTCGACGAGCAGGATCGCGGTATCGGCGGCGCGAAGCCGTTCGATACAGGCGAAGATCTCGGCGACCAGCCGCGGCGCGAGGCCCATGCTCGGCTCGTCGAGCAGCAACAGGCGCGGCTGCGCCATCAGCGCGCGGCCGAGGGCGAGCATCTGCTGCTGCCCGCCGGAGAGGCCGCCGGCCGGGTCGTCGCGTCGCTCCGCGAGCGCGGGAAAGAGGCCGTAGACCCGCTCGAGCGAGCGCGAGCTGTCCGCGCGCCCGCGCCGGTAGGCGCCGAGGCGCAGGTTGTCTTCCACGGACAGGGGCGCGAAGATCTGCCGGCCTTCGGGCACCTGGACGACGCCCAGGGACACCCGCTCCGCGGCGGAAAGGCCCTGGATCTCCGCGTCGTCGAGGACGATCGACCCCGAGGCGGGCTGCACGCCCGAGATGGCGCGAAGCAGCGTGGTCTTGCCGGCGCCGTTCGCGCCGAGCAGCGCGACCAGCTCGCCTTCGCGCACCTCGAGGTCGATGCCGTGCAGCACCGGGATGCGGCCGTAGCCCGAGCGCAGGCTGCGCAGCTTCAGCATGTGGGCGCTCCGGTGCCCAGGTAGGCCTCGATGACGCGCGGATCGGCGCTAACCGAGCGCGGATCGCCATCGGCCAGCTTGCGGCCGTAGTCGAGCACGACCACGTGGTCGGACACGCCCATGACCAGCTTCATGTTGTGCTCGACCAGCACCACCGTGATGCCGCGCGCGACGATGCGACGGATGAGCTCGTCGATCTCGCGCGTCTCGCCCGGGTTGAGGCCCGCGGCAGGCTCGTCGAGGAGGAGGAGCGTGGGCTCGGCGGCGAGCGCGCGCGCGATCTCCAGGCGCTTCAGCGCGCCGTAAGGCATGGCGTCGGCGCGCGCCTCGCGCCAGCGCGCGAGCCCGAGCTCGTCGAGCAGCCGCTCGGCGGTGGCGCGGCATTCGCGCTCGACCTCGCGGAAATTGCCGAGACGGAAAAGCGTGCTCGCGAGGCTGCAGCGCGCGCGCAGCCAGCGCCCGGCCATGACGTTCTCGAGCGCGCTCATGTTGAAGAAGATCTGCAGGTTCTGGAAGGTGCGCGCGATGCCGGCCGCGGCGAACTGGTGCGCCTCGCCGGCGAGGCGCCGCTCGCCGAGCCAGATCTCGCCGCCGTCGGGGCGATAGATGCCGGAGAGCACGTTGAGCAGCGTGGTCTTGCCGGCGCCGTTCGCGCCGAGCAGCGCGACCAGCTCGCCTTCGCGCACCTCCAAGTCGATGCCGTGCAGCACCGGGATGCGGCCGTAGCCCGAGCGCAGGCTGCGCAGCTTCAGCATAGGTGCGCTCCGGTGCCCAGGTAGGCCTCGATGACGCGCGGATCGGCGCTCACCGAGCGCGGATCGCCATCGGCCAGCTTGCGGCCGTAGTCGAGCACGACCACGTGGTCAGACACGCCCATGACCAGCTTCATGTTGTGCTCCACCAGCACCACCGTGATGCCGCGCCCGACGATGCGACGGATGAGCTCGTCGATCTCGCGCGTCTCGCCCGGGTTGAGACCGGCGGCAGGCTCGTCGAGCAGGAGCAGCCTCGGCTCGGCGGCGAGCGCGCGCGCGATCTCGAGGCGCTTCAGCGCGCCGTAAGGCATGGCGTCGGCGCGCGCCTCGCGCCAGCGCGCGAGCCCGAGCTCGTCGAGCAGCCGCTCGGCGGTGGCGCGGCATTCGCGCTCGACCTCGCGAAAATTGCC